>DATHBB010000115.1:0-6422 GCA_035296385.1 Pyrinomonadaceae bacterium
GGCTTTAGACGAGGATTTTGATCCAGCCGTCTTCGATGCGGACTTCGTAGGTTTCGAGGCTTTCGGCGGGGCGCCCCAAGCATTGGCCGGTCTGGAGGTCGAAGCGCCAGCCGTGCCAGTCGCATTCGACTGTGGTGGCGCAGAGATTGCCGTCGGCGAGTGGCGCGCCCCTGTGCGGGCAGAAGTTTTCGACGGCGTAGAAGCGGCCTTCGACGTTGTAGAGGGCGAGTTCTGCGCCGCTGTCGAGTTCGACGGTCGCGCCGCGCCCGGCGGGTATGTCTTCGACGCGACCGACGGTGACGAGCGTGCCGGTGCGCGCGGGGCGGCGTGAGTTTTTGTACTTGGGGTCGAAGGTTTGCATTAGCGTGGGAGAGCGTAACAAAATGAGTTGCGGTTAGGCAAAAGCGCGCAAGGTGCGGCGCGCCCGTGCGTTCAAGTTGAGCGGGCGCGGGCAGGTAGTAAAATTTCGCTCGGTCGCGTTCGGGCGGTCATACTCTCTCGCCGCCCCGTAGCGCCGCCACAACTACTCTGCGAGAGCGCGCCGCGTACGAAACAGTGGGAAAGGAAAAGGAGAGACATGAGAAGATTATTGACGACGGCAGCGGGTGTTGCCCTGTTGAGTTTGATGTTCGCCGTGCAAGGGGCGGCGGCGCAGGAGATCAACGTGCGCGGTCAACTCGCGCGGACGGTGGAGGCGGGCGGCTGGTTGATTAATTCCGCGAGCCAAAAATATTTGCTGTTGAACGCGGAGCGCTGGCGCAACGAGACGTGGTTTCGCGAAGGCACGGAGGTGGAGGCGACGGGCGAGGTGCGTCGCGACGTGGTGACGACGCAGATGGAAGGCACGCCGTTTCAGGCGCGTACGCTGCGCCCTACTGCAGCGGCGGCGGGCGGCGGCGAGAGTGCGGCGTTGATGGCGTGGGCGACGCGCGTTGTGGTCTCCGGCGATTCGCTCGTGCAGGCGCGTCCGGACACGGCGATGATCTCGGTCGCCGTTGTGACGCAGGCGCAGAGCGCGCTCGCGGCGCAGCAAGAGAACGCGCGACACAGCGAGGCGATGGTGCGCGCGTTGAAGGCTGCGGCGGGCGCGGGCGCGGAGGTGGAGACGAGCGGCTACAGCTTGCAGCCGCAGTACAACTACCGGGAGAATCAGACGCCCACGATCAGAGGCTACGAGGCGCGCAACACTGTGACCGTCACGCTCGGCGATCTGGCGAAGGTCGGCCCCGTTATCGACGCGGCGACAGGCGCGGGCGCAAACACGATTGATAATCTCTCGTTCACTTTGCGGCGCGACGAGCCTGCGCGCGACGAGGCTTTAGCCCTCGCGACGCGCGAGGCGTTGCGCAAGGCGCAAGTGATGGCGCAGGCTCTCGGCGGGCGCGTCGGGCGCATACTCGAAGTGCAGGAGGCGAGCGCGGGTCGTCCCGTTCCCATCTATGACGTGCGCGCGATGCGCGGCAACATCGCCTCACAGGCGATGGAAGCCAAAACGCCCGTCGAGATCGGCACGCTCGACATACGCGCGCAGGTGCAACTCGTCGCAGAGATCATCAAGTAAATACAAAAGGGGAAAGGGTAAGGGGGAAAGGGGAAAGGGTGCGACAGGGTGATGCACGATGCGCGTGCCGCTGTCTTTTTCCTTTACCCTTTACCCCTTACCCTTTCTCCGTTCCTTTCATCTCGCCTTTCGCCTTTCTCCTTTCACCTTTATAATCGCGCGCAGTTCCCCTTGAAGTCGAAAAGTGCGTGGCGTGTGCTGCGGCGGGAGTCGAAGCGTGCGTTGCGGCGTGCGGGTCGCGCGTGCATCACGCGGGAGTCGCGCCGTCGCGTCGCACTTTCATCTTTGGAGATCATTTCAGGAGGAGACCATGTCAAGATATCGTGATGACCGTGACGATGATTTTTACGGAGACCGTTCGCGTGCGAGACGCGGAGGAGGAGGCGGCTACGACGAAGACCGCCAGAGCGAGCGCGAGCGCGGCGGCTACGGCGGCAGCAGCACAGACGACAGGCGCGGCGGCGACTACGGCGCGCGACGCGATTACGAAGACTACGGGCGCAGAAGAAGTAGTAGTAGCAGCGGCGGCGGCTACGGCGACCGCGAAGATTACCGAGACGAGCGCGAGCGCGGCGACAACTACGGCGGGGCGCGGCGCGACTACGACGAGCGTGACCGCCCGCGCCGTTATGAAGACGATGATCGCGAGGGGCGTTCGATCTTTGAAGAGGGGCGCGACTTTTTTCGCGGGCGTCGGCGCGCCGGCGGCGGCGGTCGCGTCGAAGAGGGTCGGCGCGGCGCGACGCGCTCGCACGTTCGCTGCCGCGACATCATGACGCGCGACGTGACGGTCGCCACGCGCGACACGACGCTCGAAGAGGTCGCGCGCCTGATGAAGAACGAGGACACTGGCGTCATCCCGGTCGTGGATCGGGCGGAGACGAGCGCGGGCGGCGACGCGGGGCCGACGATTTTGGATGCGGTCGCCGGGACGAGCGGCGAAGCGCGTCGCATCAATGCGACGATCCACGGCAACGGGCGGCTCGTCGGTCTGATCACGGACAGGGACATCGTCGTGCGCGCCATCGCCGACGGGCGCGACCCGCGCACGACGCGCGCCGAAGAGATCATGACCGAAGAGGTGCACACCGCGCACCCGAACGACCGCGTCATCGAAGCCATACGCAAGATGGGCGACAAGCAGGTGCGCCGCATCCCCATCGTGGACCAAGACCGCACGCTGCGCGGCATCATCTCGATGGCCGACGTGGCCTTAGAGACCAACGACGACCGCGAACTGGCCGAAGCCCTCGAAGAAATCTCCAGCGGCTCGTCGTTCTGGAACAGAATTTTCGGATGATAGTCCGTTGTCAGTTGTCCGTTGTCAGTTGTTCATCTCTCCCGAGCTTTAACCTGAAGATGAAACACACAACCGGCAACGGACAAAAACAACTGACAACGGACAACTGACAACGGACCAAATGGCAAAATCAATCGAGCGTTATTTGCGTTTCATGCCGGTGACGAAGCCGGGACGGATGTGCGAGCGCCACTGGTCGCCCGCGGCGGACGTGTACCGGACGCGCGACGGCTGGCTCGTCAAAGTTGATCTGGCGGGCGTCAGCCCCGACGAACTTGAGATCACGATTGAGGGGCCGTTGCTCGTCGTCGCGGGCACGCGGCGCGACGCCTTTTGCAGCGAGACCGTCTCGTATCATCAGATGGAGATTTCCTACAGCCGCTTCGAGAAGACTCTGCGCTTCCCTTGCCCGATTGAGGGGGCGCGCATCGAAAGCGATTACAAGGACGGGCTGCTCCTGCTCCGCCTGCGCAGCCCCGAAGAATGCGAGTAGAGAAAACTGTCAGTAGTCCGTCGTCAGTTGTCCGTTGCACGTGCTCGACTGGCGTTAGGCTGAAAAAGAACCTTCAAGGTCGGGCAGCACGAAACAACTGACAACGGACTACTGACAACTGACAAATTCATCATGGCTGAAAATTCAACGAACACACCCGACGACGCTGCTGCTGCTGGTGTCGAATCCACGCCGCATGTGACGCCGCGAACTCCGGCAGAGCCTTTCGAGATCGCGGCGCTGCCTTTGCAGAACACGACGCTGTTTCCCGGCACGGTCGTGCCGCTGGCGGCGGGTCGCCCGCGTTCGGTCGCGGCGGTCGAGGCCGCGCTCGGGCAGCCGGAGAAGTTGCTGGCCTGCTTTAGCGTGCATCCGGGCAAGGGCACGGAGGCGGAGGCGACGCCCGAAGAGATTCATAAAGTCGGCACGCTCGTCATGGTCAAGCGCATGTTTCGCGGCGACGACGCTCTGCAAGTTATCGTGCAGGGCACGGAGCGCGTGCGCGTGCTCGAATGGACGCAGGTTGATCCGCATTTGCGTGCGCGCGTGGAGGTGTTGCCGCTGCTCAGGACGGAAGACCAGCAGGAGGTCGAAGCGTTGCAGCGCAACGTGCGCACTTTGATCGAGCGCGCGTTGGCGATCTTGCCGCAAGTGCCGCCCGAAGTGCGCGCCGCCGTGCTGGCCGCGCAGGAGCCGGTGCAGGTGGCATACTTCCTCGCTTCCGTCCTGAACCTCGGACTCGAATACGAACAGGCGATGCTCGAAGCCGACACGACGGACGAGTTGCTGCGGCTCGCGCACGCGCGGCTCGCGCGCGAAGTCGAGATCATGCAGTTGTCTTCAAAGATCGCGACCGAGGCGCAGAGCGAGATGGACAAGGCGCAGCGCGAGTACGTTTTGCGCCAGCAGATGAAGGCCATCCAGCGCGAGTTGGGCGATGAGGACGGCGAGGGCGCGGAGGCCGCGCTCATGCGCGAGCGTCTCGCCGAAGCGGACTTGCCCGAAGAGGTGCGCAAGGAGGCCGAGCGCGAACTGCGGCGCATGGAGCGCCTGCCCGCCGCCGCGCCCGACTATCACGTCATACGCACCTATCTCGAATACGTGCTCGAACTCCCCTGGCGCAAAGCTTCCGAAGACAAACTCGATCTCAAGGAAGCGCGCCGCGTGCTCGACGCAGATCACTACGGGCTGGAAGACGTTAAGGAGCGCATCCTCGAATTCCTCGCCGTCGTCAAACTGCGCCCCGACTCGAAGAGTCCGATACTCTGTTTCGTAGGCCCGCCCGGAGTCGGTAAAACTTCTCTCGGTCGTTCCATCGCGCGCTCTCTGGGTCGTGAGTTTGAACGACTTTCTCTCGGCGGGATGCGCGACGAGGCGGAACTGCGCGGCCACCGTCGCACCTACGTCGGCGCGATGCCCGGTCGCATCATACAGGGTTTGCGGCGCGCCGCTGTCAACAACCCCGTGATGATGCTCGACGAGATCGACAAACTCGGCGCGGACTTTCGCGGCGACCCCGCGAGCGCGCTGCTCGAAATTCTCGACCCGCAACAGAACCACACCTTCCGCGATCACTATCTCGATCTGCCCTTCGATCTCTCGAAGGTCTTCTTCATCGCGACGGCGAACCAACTCGGCCCGATTCCGCCCCCCTTGCGCGACCGCATGGAGATCATCTCGCTCGCCGGCTACAGCGATCAGGAGAAGCTGCACATCGCCTTGCAGTATCTCGTGCCGCGACAAATCGGCGAGAACGGCCTGCGCGCCGAACAGTTCTCCATCTCCGACGACGCCTTGATGCTCATCGCCACGCGCTACACGCGCGAGGCGGGCGTGCGTCAACTCGAACGCACCATCGGTTCGGTCGCGCGAAAAGGCGCTTTGAAGATCGCGACGGGCGAGGCGACGGAAGTGCGCGTCGAGGCCGCAGACATCAAGGAGTTTTTGGGTGCGCCGCGTTTTTATCCAGAAGAGGCGCGCAAGGAGTTGCCTGCGGGCGTGGCGACGGGGATGGCCTGGACGGAGATGGGCGGGCAAATCCTGTTCATCGAAGCGACGCTCCTTCCCGGCGGCACGGGGCTGACCATCACGGGGCAACTCGGCGAGGTGATGCAGGAGTCTGCGCGCGCGGCGCGCTCCTACCTCTGGTCGCACGCTGCGGAGTTCGGCATTCAGCCTGAGATGTTCAAAACTTACGGCGTGCACCTGCACGTCCCGGCGGGCGCGATCCCGAAGGACGGCCCTTCGGCGGGCGTCGCCATCACCGCCGCGCTCGCATCTCTGATGACCGGGCGGCGCGTCAGCCACAACACTTCTATGACGGGCGAGATCACTCTGTCAGGCTTGGTCTTCCCCGTCGGCGGCATCAAGGAGAAAGTGCTCGCCGCGCATCGCGCAGGGATCAGGCGCATCATACTGCCCTCGCGCAACGAGGCCGACCTCGAAGACATCCCCGAAGAGGTGCGCCGCGAGTTGGAGTTCATACTCGTCTCGCGCATCAGCGAAGTCGTGGACGCGGCGCTCGAAAAACTCGTCGCCAACCCGCCCCCGCCGCCCATCGGCGCGGACGCGTCCGCGCGTCAGAATCAACCGACCGGACAGCAGGCGCAACCCGAAGCGGTGCGCGTCCGCGAGACTTAAAAGACATAAGGGGAAAGGGGAAGGGGTAAAGGTTAAAGGATAAGATATCAGGAGACACGCGCCAGTCGCCGCTTCGTTTCTACCTTTTCCCTTTACCCCTTCCCCTTTCCCCTCTTCAAAAATTTCACAGGGAGTTCAGAACCGATGGTCAACAAAAAGGCACAGAGCAAGGCGGGCATCGCCGCCAACCGGCGCGGACAGCAAATGGGCGACGAGCGCAGCAACAGCCCCGTCAAACAGGAAGAAGCGAAAGCCAACACGCCTGCCCTGCGAGGCAAACGCAAAGACGCCAACGCCTTCTTCGCCGACGAATCCTCACAACAAACCGGCAGCGACGCCGCCACCCCGCGCTCCAATACGCCCTCGCTCCCCGCCGCCCTCCCCACCAACGTCAAAAAAGGCGAATCCGGCGGCGAGCGCGCCTTCAA
>DATHBB010000116.1:0-30599 GCA_035296385.1 Pyrinomonadaceae bacterium
AAAGCCTCGTCACGCGGCGCGTTTACCAAACCGCAGCCGAAGGGCTGGAAGAGTTGGCCGCCGGCTTTTTAACGGCACTCGATGAGGCTTCGAGGTTGAGAACGTTGCGCCTCGCGTGGCTGCTCGCGCCGCCCGAAAGCGTGACGCTTCTTTTGATCGAAGAACATCTTGAAGCCGCAGGCGACGCGCGGGAGCGCCAACCTAAGACCGACGACAATTACGCGCGGCACATCGCACACGCGCTGCGCCAACCCGTCGCGCAAGCAGAGTTGTTCACCTCTTACACACAAAAAGAGGAAGCGGCGAAAAGATTTGAAGGTTGCGGCGCGGCAATCGGTAAAATCATCTTCTTTCTCGCGTTCACGATCTTTGTCGGGAAGTGCTTTAGTAACCTGCCCGGCTCGCGGCGTACCAGTTTACCGCCGCCGATAAACTTCAACGTCGCCGTGCCGCGCTTTACGCCGACGATGCCAAAACTTGATCCCGGCAAATTCATCCTGCGTATCACGGCGGGTCACCTGGAGGCCAAGTTGATCTTGAAGACGGCGGTTGTGGTGGATGTCGGCACGAAAAATGAATATGATGCGGGACACATCCCGGGCGCGCTCTCGATTCCGGCCTCGGAGGTGGCCGCGCGCGCGCGTCGCTTGCCGAAGTCGAAAGAGATCGTCCTTTATTGTAATTGCGACGGTCAGGAGTTGAGCGCGCGCGCCGCCGCGGAACTGCAAAGGCAAGGCTTCGATGACGTGTTCGTGCTCGAAGGCGGCTATCAGGCGTGGCTCGATGCGGGTCTTCCGGTCAAAAAAACGAAGTAGCGGCGCGCGGCGCGAGAGAATAAAGTTAACGCGACGCGCGGTAGATAAAGTCAACACGAACTCATACGAATTTTTCCAGACGCTTTCGGCAATCATCAAATGACCTCAGAAGAACTCCCCGCGCAACTCGACGTGCCGCTCGCCGCGCTCGTCGAACTCATGATCGAATCGTGGCGACTCGAACACTGGATCGCTCAAATGCCGCCGGAAAAAACCGCGTCGAAAGTGCGGCACGTCGCGCGCCGTTTGCAAAAATTCCTGAGCGAGCGCGAACTGAGCGCGCTCGATCTGACGGGTCAAAAGTATGAGCCGGGCATGGCCGTCGAGGTGCTCGAAGTGTTGGCGGACGAGAGCCTGCGCGCGGACGAAAAGTTGATCGCCGAGATGGTCGCGCCGATTGTATTGTGGCGCGGGCGCGTGGTGCGGCACGGGCAGGTCGTCATCAGGCAGCGAAGCTGGGAAGCATGTTGAAGTGTGAAGCATGTTGAAGTGTGAGGACGGGGATGAGCGGTTTTATCAACTACGGGATTGATCTGGGGACGACGAACTCCTGCATCGTGCGCCTCGTGGACGGCGACGAGGCGAAGATCATCCAGAACGCGGATCAGATGAACGTGACGCCGTCCGTCGTGCGCGTCTTGAGATCGGGCAGCGTGATGGTGGGGCGGCGCGCTTACAACGCGATTGCGGAAGACCCCGAAAACGTGTCGGCGGAATTTAAGCGCCTGATGGGGCAGAAATTCCAACAGGCGTTTCCCGCCTCAGGGCGTTCGATGTCGCCGGAAGAACTCTCGGCGGAAGTCTTGAAGTCTATGCTCGGCGACGCGCGGCGCAGGCGACCGGACGACGACTCTGCGCTCTCGGCAGCCGTCATCACAGTGCCCGCAGCCTTCACCGCGCTCCAATGCGAAGCGACGGCGCGCGCCGCCGCGCTCGCCGGACTCGCGGAGTATCCGCTCCTGCAAGAACCGATTGCCGCCGCCATCGCCTACGGCGCGCGACCCGGCAGCCAGGATGAACGCTGGCTCGTCTTCGATCTCGGCGGCGGCACGCTCGACGTGGCCGTCGTCTCCACGCGCGACGGGCGTTTGAGCGTGCTCGAACACAGGGGCGACAATCATCTCGGCGGCAAAGACATCGACCGCCTCATCGTGCAAAAAATATTCCTGCCCTTTCTCGCCGCGCAGTTCGCGCTACCCGACTCGCAGGCGGACGGAAGACTTTTGCGCAAGCTCGCGCTCATCGCCGAGTATGCCAAGATCGAACTCTCAAGTTCGGACGAAACAATCGTCAGCCTCATCGATCTCGGCGCGGACGCGGAAGGAAAATTTATCGAAGCCGAACTCCCGCTCACACGCGCGCAGGTCGAGGCCGAGATCGAACCGCTCATGTCGCGCTGCCTGCAACTGGCGGGCGACGCGCTCGCGGGGGCGCGTGTGCGCGGCTCAGACCTTGATCGCGTGCTGCTCGTCGGCGGCCCCACGCAGATGCCCTACGTGCGCCGCACGCTCGGCGACACGCTCGGCGCGAAAGTGGATTACTCGCTCGACCCGATGACGGTCGTGGCCTGCGGCGCGGCGCTCTACGGTTCGACGGTCGAACGCGCCCTGACAACAACGCAAGTCGCTTCCGTCGCTGCGCCGGAAAAGTTGTCCGTGCGGCTCGCCTTTGATCCCGTCAGCGCGTCGCTCGAATCGGTGGTCGCAGGGAAGATCGGCGGGCGGCGCGCCAACGATGCGCGCGAAGTGAAGATCGACACGGACAACAATTTCTGGACGAGCGGCTGGCACGCCCTGAGCGACAACTATTTCGAGATTCCGCTCGTCTTGCAGGAAGGCAAGAGCAACAATTTTCAGATCAGCCTGCGCGACGCGCAGGGGCGCGCTCTCGAAGTTGAACCCAAGGAGTTCGCCGTCCGTCACGGGTTGATGATCAGCGCGCCGCCTCTGCCGCACACGATCTCGGTCGAGCTGGTGCAGGCGGACGGGACAATCGAACTCAGTCCGGTCTTCCCGCGCCGCACGTTGTTGCCCGCCGAAAAGACCGTCTCGTATCGCGCCGCCAAAACGCTCCGTCCGAGCGACGCGGAAACGTCGCTTGCGATCAAACTCTGGGAGGGCGAAGCCCTGAGCGAGCCGCAGGCGAACATCTGGGTCGGCAACATGCACATCTGGAACGAGCACATACGCCGTCCCATCCCCGAAGGCGCGGAGATTCAACTGCACATCAAAATCGACGCCTCGCGCCTGATCACCGTGGAAGTCTTCGTCCCGCACCTCAACGCGAATTTCAGCGAGCGCGTTTATATCCCGCAGGACGAAGAACCCGATTACATGCAACTGCTCGCCTTCGTCCCCGTCGAAATCGAGTCGTATTTGCTGCGCCTCAACTTGCTCGAAGACCAACTGTTGTTCGGCAACGTGACGACCGAAGAGGAGAGTTTTGATTTTCCCGAAGTGTTGTATGAAGAAGGCGAGACGCCGTCGGCCATGCGCGCGGCGGGTGAAGCGTCGCACGCGTCCGCAATTGATAACAGCCCGCAGGGCGAGATTGATCGGATGCGGCGCGAGATCGAGGACTTGGACATTGAACTCGGCACGCAGCCGACAGGCGCGATGTCGTTCGACGCGGACGCGGCCAAAGGTATCGTCGAGCGCGCGCGAGAGATACGCGTGCGGCTGGCGAATCTGGAGAAGCGCATCGGCGGAAGCGCCAAAACTTCGCGCGTGGCGGAGGCCGAATCGCTCACGTCGGAGACGCGCGAGTACGTCGAAAACTACGGGACGGAATCGCAGAAGGCGCGCTTCACGGCGCTCGCGCGCGAGATGGAGCGCGCCGCCGCACGCAGCGACCAGCGCGGGATGCAGAAGGTCAACACCGCCCTGAAGAGTCTGCGCGGGCAGATTCTCTACGCGCAAAAGTGGTTCTGGCGCGAGTGGTTCGACTACTTCCAGAGGCCGGGCCGCAAGTTCGTCAACGCTGACGAGGCCGACCGTTGGCTCGCGCAGGGCGCGCAGGCCGTGGAGACGGACGACCACGCGAAACTCGAAGAGGCCGTGAGGCGTTTGTGGAAGCTCGAACCCGTCGAAGAGACGGCGGCGAACAAAGAACGCTCGATGCGTCCGGGCTTGAAGCAGTAGCGCGCGTTTCGTCGTGTGCCTGCGCGCCGAAATCCGTTCGTGATTTTAGATGCGTAAGCGTTGTTGAGTCGGAGAGATCGTTTGCAGCACGGAAAAGTGGAAAGGAACTTTTTAATTGATGAGAGAGAACAAACCTCGCCATAACCCGAAAGCATTTTTATTGCTGCTCGCACTTTCGTGCGCGCAGTTTTTCGCGGGCTGCGCCTCGTCGTCCGAGACCGCGCCCACCGCTGGCAAGGCGACGGCTTCAAACAGTCAACCGAGCGCGGAACTGTTGAAGCAGGCGGACGACCTTTATAACGCGCGCGAGGATTTGGCGCGCGTGCGCGAGGGGTTGGAGACGCTGCGGCGTGCGCGCGCCGTTGACTATAACAACTACGAACTGGCCTGGCGCACCGCGCGCTTCAACTACGTGTTGGGCGATAAGACGACGGACAAAGAGGAAAGATTGAAAGCCTTTAGCGAAGGCATCGAGGCGGGCGAGATAGCCGTGAGGGCGGAGCCGGAGAAGCCGGAAGGCCATTTCTGGTACGGCGCGAATCAGGGCGGCTACGCGAACGCGAGGGGGCCGCTCTACGGTCTGTCGGCGGCGGAAGGCTTGCGCAAGGAGATGGAGACCGTCCTCCGGCTCGACGAAGGATTCCTCGGCGGGAGCGCCTTCATGGTGCTCGGACGCCTCGACGTAGAACTCCCCTCGATGCTCGGCGGCGACACGAAACGCGCGGTCGAAACTCTGGAGCGCGGCATGAAGTACGGCGAACAGAACGCGCTCTACCGCCTGCGTCTCGCCGAGGCTTACGTCCAAAACAAGCGCATGAAAGAGGCGCGCGAGCAGATCAACATCATCATCGGCATGAAGCCGCACCCGCTCTTCGTTCCCGAACACAAGGAAGCCGTGGAGAAAGCGCGCGAGTTACTTGAGAAGAGATTTTAGAGCGAGCGATAGAGGAAAACGATGAAGTAGGAACGATGAACGATGAATGAAAGACAGTTCTTTGTCAGTTGTCCGTAGTCAGTTGTTCAAGACCGTCTTTAGCAACTTGTGTGATTGTCACTTAACAACGGACAACTGACCACTGACGACGGACTGCTCTTACTTCATCGTTCATCGTTCCTACTTCATCGTTTCTATTCGCACCCACTCGAATTTGCCGACCGCGCCCGCCGCGCCGCCCGCCGTCAGCGCGATGCGCACGGAATCCAGATGGCTGCCGTCAACTTCGTCGCCGAGCGGCGTCCACTGTTTTCCGTCAACGCTGTACGAGAAACGATAGCGCACGCCGTCTGTCACGGACATACGCAACGACAGGACCTGCGCCGTCGTCTTCACGGCGGCGACGGTGCGCAGATTCTTGCTCTCCATGTTCCACACCTTGATTTGCCCGTCGCCGACCGCCACGCCCAGAGCGTTATCAGGATCGCCGAAGGCCGAGAGACCTGCGAGCGCGCCGCGCCGCATGCCGTTGAGGTTAACTTGCGTCGTCGCCGTGTAGCTGCCCGCCGTCACGGGTTGCGTGATCATGGCGGCGAGCGTGTCCGTCGCTTTCCTGTCCGTCGCCGAAAGGTTCAGGCGACCGCCGCGCGCCGCCTCGAACGTGACCGAGGGCACGCTCCCCTGCAACCATTGCCAGCTCGCCGCGAGCGCGGGCGCGTCGAACTCGTCGTAGAAAGAGTACTGACTGAGACTGACGCCCGAAGCGAACGGGCGCGGCGCGCTCACGCTCGGCCCCTTGCCCGCGTTGACGGAAGGCCAGCCGTTCGCTTCCCACTTAACCTCGTCGAGCAGCGACTCGCGCCCGATGCGAAAGGCCACGTCGGACTTGCGGTAGGCGTGATAGAGCAAATAATCGCGCCCCTGCCTGTCCGTCACGATGCTGCCGTGCCCGGGGCATTGCCACGTCTCGTTTTCGGCGAGGATGGGGTTCGCAGGGTTCTTCTCCCAGGGTCCTAAGAGTTTGCGCGAGCGCGCCACGCCGAGCGCGTAGTTGCACTTGCGACCGCAACAGGCGTTGCCCGAATAGAACATGTAGAACCAACCGTCGCGCCTGACGACGAACGAGCCTTCGACCACGCCGCCTTCCCACGTCGCCGGCTCGTTGCGAAACAACTCCTTGCGCGCGCCGACGAGTTTCGTCCCGTCCGCAGAGAGTTTCTGCGCCCAGAGCGGCGTCGGCTGGTTGCGGCTGTTGCCGTCCTCTTTCCAGATCAGGTAAAGCTCCCCGTGCTCGTCTGCGGTCGCGACGGCGTCAATCGAACCGATTTCCTGACAGACGAGTGCGCCGTGATCCGTGTACGGCCCCTGCGGTCGCTCCGCGCTCGCGACGGCGACGCACAGCGGCCCGTTTTTTTTGCGCGCCGTGTAATAGACGTAGAAGCGTTGGCCGAGTTGTTGCAGTTCGGGCGCCCAAAAATTTCTCGCCGCCCACGCCGGACGATTCGGGAAGACCGCGCCGCGCGCCTCCCAGTGGATGAGATCGCGCGAGTGCATCAGGAGAAAGACGGGCGCCCACTCGCCCGAAGTGGTCGTCGCCCAGTAGTCGTCGCCGACGCGAATCACGGACGGGTCCGGGAAGTCGCCCGCGATGACGGGATTGGTATAGGTCGCGCGCTTCTGCGCGTGCGTAACGGAGAAGAGGAGACAGAGGAGCAGGGCGACGAGGCGCAATTGTCCCGGCGGCGCGAGAGTTTTTTTCTTCGACATAATTCTTACCAGCGATGATAGGCGGGATGACCGGGCGTGACGGCGACGAAAGTGCCGCGCCCCGTCGCGCGCACTTTCCCGCCCGCCGTGAGTTCGACTTCGACGACGGCGCGATCCTTTTTCGCACTCACCAGACGCGCCGTGAGAAAGACGGGCGCGTCCGTCGGCGTCGGTCTCAACAACTTGACGGAGAATTCGGAGGTGACGGTGCAGGGCGGCGAGCCGTCGCCCGCGCGCCGCATGAGATGCCACGCGGCAGTCCAGTTGGCGTGACAGTCTATGAGCGCGCCGATGATGCCGCCGTTCAGCATGCCCGGGTACGCCTCGTGATGCTTCTGCGGTTGCCACTCGCACACAACTTCCTCGTCGCGCGCGAAACTTCTGATACGCAGGCCGCGCCGGTTGGCCGGGCCGCAGCCGAAGCAACGCATGCGCGGCGCGTATGTCTCCTGTAGGCTCAGTTCGTCCATCAATATTTTCTCTCCGCCGGTAACACTGTTCTCCGCAGGCGGCGCTTCGCGACAAAGGGGAGCGCTCCTGTTCGTTCGATACTTTTCGGCTCGTGCAAGTGCGATGCGCTTTGTGATAATGATATAGCAGCAAAACTCAAATTCACATAAAGAGAGCATGAAAAAAGTTCTTAACCTAAGCCTCGCCCTCTCGGCCACACTTTTTCTGGCCGCGCACGCGCCCGCACAAAAGCGCACGCCGCGTCCCACGCCGACGCCTACCGCGACACCCGCGCTCGCGCCGACACCTGCGCCGCAACCGACGCCGACGGCTGAACCGTTCGAAGGCGCGAGCGTCGAAGCGTTGGGCGCGCAGTGTGTGAAACTCGAAACTGACGCGGGCACAATCGAGTTGAAGTTGATACCGGAGGTTGCGCCCGAAACCGTTCGCAACTTTCTGAACCTCGCCGCCACAGGCTTTTATGACACGACGACTTTCAGCCGCGTCGTCAAAAATTTCGTCATTCAAGGCGGCAACATCTCGACGCGCGAAACCATCACGCCAGAGCTTGCCGCGCGTGCGCGCCGCAAAATCCCCGACGAGCCGAGTCCCGTCAAACACGTGCGCGGCATCGTCTCGATGGCGCGACCCGACACGCCCAACAGCGCGACGACGAACTTCTTCATACTCGTCGGCACAGGCTCGCACCTCGACGGAAAGTTCTCGGCTTTCGGGCGCGTCACGCGGGGCATGGACGTGGTGGACGCCATCAATCAGGCGGCGGTCGAAGGCGAAAAGCCGCTCACGCCCGTGCGTCTCGCAAGCGCGCGCGTGGTTCCGTGCGCGGCGGGCACACCAGCGCCCGCACAATGAAGTTTTTGAAATTGTCCGTCGGAGAAACTATTCACAGCGATTTGTGATTGCATAAAACTTTTTTCCTCTGCGCCCCCTCTGCGCCAACTCTCTGCGTCTCTGCGGTGAATGACAATCAGAAGCATTCACCGCAGAGACGCAGAGAGTTGGCGCAGAGGGGGCGCAGAGAAGGAGTCCGATTACAAATCGCGATAAAATGTTTTGGAGTTGGTAAAAGGAGAAAGCGAAAGAAGCCATGAGCAGCGTTCCCAACAAAGTTATTTATTCGATGATCGGCGTGAGCAAGTTTTACGACAAGAGGCCCGTCCTCAAAGACATTTACCTCTCCTATTTTTACGGCGCGAAGATCGGCGTCATCGGCCTGAACGGTTCGGGCAAGAGTTCGCTCCTTCGCATACTGGCGGGCGTGGACAAAGAGTTCAACGGCGAGACCGTGCTCTCTCCCGGCCACACCGTCGGCTTCCTCGAACAGGAGCCGCGACTTGACGAGTCGAAGACCGTCCGCGAGATCGTCGAACAGGGTGTGCAGGCGACCGTCGATCTGTTGAAAGAATACGAAGAGATCAACATGCGTTTCGGCGAAGAGATGTCGGACGACGAGATGAACAAACTGCTCGAACGTCAGGGCGCGGTGCAGGAGAAACTCGACGCGGCGGACGCGTGGGACCTGGACTCGCGCCTCGAACTCGCGATGGACGCCCTGCGCTGCCCGCCGCCGGAGACGCCCGTTAAAATTCTTTCCGGCGGCGAGAAACGTCGCGTCGCGCTCTGTCGCCTGCTGCTTCAACAGCCCGACATCCTGTTGTTAGACGAGCCGACAAACCATCTCGACGCCGAATCCGTCAGTTGGCTCGAACAACACTTGCAGAAGTATCCGGGCACGGTCATCGCCGTCACGCACGACCGTTATTTTCTCGACAACGTCGCCGGTTGGATTCTCGAACTCGACCGCGGGCAGGGCATCCCGTGGCAGGGTAACTATTCTTCTTGGCTCGAACAAAAGGGACAGCGGCTCGCCGTCGAAGAGAAGCAGGAATCGGAGCGGCAGAAGACTTTGCAGCGCGAGTTGGAATGGATCAGGATGTCGCCCAAGGGTCGTCAGGCGAAATCGAAAGCGCGCATCAACTCTTACGAGGCTTTGGCGAGTCAGGAGACGCAGCGGCGCGCGTCGGAGTTGGAAATTTACATCCCGCCCGGCCCGCGTCTCGGCAACGTCGTGATCGAGGCCGAACACGTCTCGAAAGCCTTCGGGGATCGACTGTTGATAGACGACCTGACTTTCGCGCTCCCGCCCGGCGGCATCGTCGGCATTATCGGCCCGAACGGCGCGGGCAAGACCACGCTCTTTCGCATGATCACAAAACAGGAAGAACCCGACGGCGGGAGTTTTCGCACGGGCGAGACGGTCAAACTCGCTTACGTAGATCAAAGCCGCGACGCGCTCGCGCCCGACAAGACGATCTGGGAGGAAATCTCGGACGGCTCGGACATCGTCATGCTCGGCACGCGGCAGGTGAATTCGCGCGCGTATGTGGCGCGTTTCAATTTCTCGGGCGGCGACCAGCAGAAGAAGGTCGGCGCGCTCTCGGGCGGCGAGCGCAACCGTGTGCATCTGGCGAAGATGTTGAAGCAGGAGGCGAACGTACTTTTGCTCGACGAGCCGACGAACGACCTCGACGTGAACACGATGCGCGCGCTCGAAGAGGCTTTGGAAAACTTCGCCGGTTGCGCCGTCGTCATCAGCCACGACCGCTGGTTTCTCGACCGCATCGCGACGCACATCCTCGCCTTCGAGGGTGAAAGCCGCGTCGTCTGGTTCGAGGGCAACTACTCGGAATACGAAGCCGACCGCCGCGCGCGTCTCGGCGCAGCCGCCGACCAACCGCACCGCATCAAGTACCGGCAACTGACGCGCGGCTGAGGCACGAATCTTCCCTCTGTGCCCCCTCTGTGTCCTCTGTGTCTCTGTGGTGAATGATCTTAATAAAGCATTCACCACCGCAGACACAGAGGACACAGAGGGGGCACAGAGAGTTAAGAGTTCAATCAAGGTGAAAAGAAGCAACAGGCGCGTGATCAAAGCGGGGTGCTGCGGGTTTCGCATGTCGCAGGCGGAATACGCGGCGCGTTTTCCGGTCGTCGAAGTGCAGCAGACGTTCTACCAGCCGCCGCAGGTGAAGACGCTTGAGCGTTGGCGCGCTGACGCCCCGCCCGCGTTCGAGTTCACGCTCAAGGCCTGGCAACTCATCACGCACGAAGCGCGCAGCCCCACCTACCGGCGCTTGAAAAGAGAACTGACCGAAACGGAGAAGGAAGAGTCCGGATCGTTTCGCCCGACGGCGATTGTGCAAGAAGCGTGGGAGGTTACGCTCGCCTGCGTCGAAGCCTTGCGAGCCGGGCGCGTGCTGTTTCAATGCCCGTCGAGCTTCACGCCGACGCGCGAACACGTCAGCGACCTGCGCGCATTTTTCGCGCGCATCGAGCGACCGCGAAATCTCTCCTGCCTCTGGGAGCCGCGCGGGAATTGGCCTGCGGAGTTGATCGCGGAACTCTGCCGCGAACTCGATCTCACGCATGTCGTTGACCCGTTTGCCGCGCGCACTTTGACGCCGGAGCGATGTTATTATCGCCTGCACGGTCGAACGGGCTGGCGTTATCAATATGAAGAGGACGAACTCGCGGAACTCATCACGATGTTGCCGCGCGCGGGCGTCTCTTATGTGCTGTTCAATAACGTGCGGATGCTGGACGACGCGGCGCGCTTTCAGGAGTTGACGCGCGAGCGTGAGGAAGAGGCGTAGAGAAATAAAAAAGTGTGCGGGATAAAAAGTGTGCCGGATGAAAATGTGTGCGGGATGAAAAGTGTCTGGATGTAGCTCGACGTGAACGGGGGCGTCCGAAATGGCGAAGGCTGAGTATGACTGTCTGAAGTGCATCGGAACTTGTTGTTCGGTCTACGATCAAGTGCCGGTGACGCGCCGCGACGTATTGCGTCTGGCGCGCCATTTTCTTTTGAGCGAAGAAGAAGCGACGCGCCGCTTCACGAAGATGTCAACGAGCGGGCGCATACTCCGGCGCAAGCGCGACCCGCTGCTTGGCCGGACCTGCATGTTCCACGATCTGCAAAAGCGCGTCTGCGGAATTTACGAGGCGCGGCCACAGGTCTGCCGCGAGTGGCCTGCGCACGGCGACGGCTGCGTCTATTACGACCTCTTGCAGTTTGAACGAAAGCAGCAGGGCGACGAGACGATTGTGCCGCTCATACAGATCAGGCCGCTCAAAGACGTGTTGAGAAATAATCGAAGGATGAAGGGCTGACAGGGAAGATGGATGTCGAATTGAAGGGCAAGAGTGCGCTCGTGACGGGCGCGAGTTCCGGGATAGGGCGCGCGACGGCGTTGAGGTTCGCCGCATCGGGCGCGCGCGTCGCGCTCGTCGGGCGCGACGTTGCGGCGTTGGAGGCGGTCGCTAACGAGATCGCGCGACAGGGCGGTGAAGCACTCGTCGTCGCCGCAAACGTGACGAACGAGGAGGACGCGGAGCGCGCGGTTAAGGAGACTGTCGAGCGTTTCGGCAGCCTCGACGTGCTGGTCAACGCGGCGGGCGTACTTGCCAACGGAACGTTGGAAGAGACGACGCTCAACGCTTGGGACGCGATGATGAACGTCAACGTGCGCGCCGTCTTTCATTTGATGCAACTGGCGATTCCGCATCTTGAAAAGGTTGGGGGCAACATCGTCAACGTGTCGAGCGTGACGGGCTTGCGCGCCTTTCCGGGCGTTCTGGCTTACTGCGTGTCGAAGGCGGGAGTTGATCAACTGACACGCTGCGCCGCGCTGGAGTTGGCGGCCAAAGGCATCAGGGTCAACGCGGTGAACCCTGGCGTCGTGCGCACGCAGGTGCACCGGCGCGGCGGCATGAGCGAAGAGGCTTACGCGGCCTTCCTCGAACATTCGCGCGGGACGCACCCGCTCGGGCGCGTCGGCGAAGCGGAGGAAGTCGCCGAGTTGATTCTGTTTTTGGCTTCCGAACGCGCCGCGTGGATCACGGGCGCGACTTATTCGATTGACGGCGGGCGGGCGCAGACGTGTGCGCGCTGAGTCGCGCGAGACGACGGCACGGTTCATCTTTGTGAGTTAATGGCGTTGCTAATTTCGACGCGAGTTCTGTGTCTGCCGGTTTGAATTTTTGGGCGACTGATTTTTGTTGCCCGTCTGCGAGTTGCTGTTAGAGTTGCTGTTCGAGTTTGATTTCGTATTCGAGCCGGCGCCGCCTTTTTGCCCGCGTTCCAATTTTTTCTTTTCCTCTTCGACGCGCGCCTTTTGCCTCTTGGCATCGTTTTGCGCGCGTTCGAGCGCTTCCTGCGCGCGGTAGTCGTCGGGGTCGAGTTCGATTGACTTCTTGAACGCGCCGACGGCCTCCGTGTAGCGCGCCAGTTTGTTGTAAGCGAGTCCGATGTCGTAATAGGTGGAACTGTCCGGCTCTTTGAGACGCACGCCGCGACGGTAAGCCTCTATTGATTTCTGGTAGTCGCCGACGCGGCTGTAAGCCTCGCCCAGATTGAGTTGCGCCTCCGCGTTTTTGGGATCGCGGTCGGTCAATTTATCATAGACCTTGATCGCCTGCTCGTAAGCCTTCTCCGCGTCCTCACGCCTGCCGAGCGCCTTGTATGCCAGCCCGAGCTTCATATAGCCCGCGGCGAAATCGGGGTCGAGGACGGTGGCTTGCCTGAACGCCTCCGCCGCCTGCTCGTCGCGGTTCTGCTTATAAAGCTCCATGCCGAGATCGTAGTAGCCTTGCGCGTCCTGCGAGGCGGGCTGCGGAATACTCACCTGCGCGGACTCGTTCTGGGGAGAAGCGGAGGCGGTGGCAGCAGCGGCGGCAGCGGCGGGGGGCGAATCGTTCGTGGCGGGGGCGTTTGTCGCCGCGCCGTTTTGTTTCGAGCAACCGGGTTGGAAGAGTGCGAGCGATAGTAAGAGTGCGTTGGCGAAGATTGATTTTTTCATGGCCGAGACCTGCGGCGTTTGTTGATCGGGAGCAGGGATTATCTAAGCTAAATCGCGGCGCGAGTCAATGGTCGGGAGACACGGGAAGCGACGGCGCGCGCTGTTGTCCTCACGCGCGCGCGAACAAGAAAGAGGCGGAGTCGCGCATCGTTGTGTGACTCCGCCCCGCAGTTAGTGTAAATGTTGATTCCGCCGTACGCTTTGCTTCACGGGTAAACAGTCTTGACGGTTCCCCGTGACAGATGTTCGACGTGCGAAGGGCGTGGATTTTAGTCCGCGAGAAGTTCGGAGTCTGTACGAAAACGTACTGGAATCGAGTGTTCGCGGGCGTGCGCCGGGAGCAGACGGACGGTGCTTCTAAAAGGAGAAAAGGGCGTCAGACTCCCCCAAGCCTGCCGCCCTTTTGTGTCCGTCCAGTTGCCGTAAAAGGATGACCAGACTATACGTGCGCCGCGCACACGGTTGGTTGCAAAGTGATTGCGGTTGGATTACATAACGAATAAAGCGATCTTTTTTCTACGGAGCGACTATTTCTGCTGATTCAACTTCTGGTCTAACATCTGCGCGAGTTGCGGGTTCATGCCCTTGAGCGTGTTGTACTCGGCGGTGGCGGCCTCGCGGTCGCCTTTTTCGAGATACAAAACTGCGAGGCGCAGGTGCGATTCCGCGTCCGTGGGCTTGAGTTTGACGGCCTCCTTGTAGGCGCTGATCGCTTCGTCGAAACGTTTGAGGCGGCTATAGGAGTTGCCGAGGTTGTAGAACCCGTCCGGGTCTTTCGGGTTGTGGCGCGTGGCCTGTTGGAAGGCTTTGATGGCTTCCGCAGACATGTTCAACTTCGCGTAGATGTTGCCCAGATTGAAGTAGGCTTCGGCGTGGTCGGGTTTGAGGCTGACGGCTTTCTGGTAGGCCGCGATGGCCTCCTTCGTCTGCTCTTGCTCCGAGTAAGCGTTGCCCATCTCGTGATAGACGCTCGCATTCTTAGAGTTCAGTTTTAACGACTCGTTGAAGGCCGCGAACGCTTCGTCGTAGCGTTTCAGGCGCAGGTAAGACTGGCCGATCTCGAAACGCGAGGCGGCGTCCTTCGGGTCGAGGCGTATGGCCTGCTTATATTGTTCGATGGCCTCCGTGTATTTTCCGGCGGTGAAATAGGCGTTGGCGAGATTGTAGTAGTTGGCCGGTTCGTTCGGATTCTGCCGGATGGATTCCTGATCGGCTTTGACCATCTCGCTGAGCGCCGCCTCGATGTTCGGGGTGGCCGAAGGTGAAGCGGCGACATCGGCACCTTTGTTGGCCGCCGCGTCAGGGTTCGATTTTTTGCAGGACGCGGAAGAGAGAAGCAGTGCGGTTATGAGTACGGACAGGGTTATGTATCTTTTCATCTTGGTAGCTCGCGTTGACTCGAAAGTTGATAATTCGACGGGCACAGTTGATTAGATTAGCAACGAAACATTGTACGCGCAAACGCGGCGAAAAAACGGGGCGGGAAATTGTGCGCGACGTGAAAGCGCATGCGCGGGGCGCGGAAGGCAGGGCGTTCTGGAGTTTGAGGGCGGTGTAAATAGCGAAAGGCCGATTGCGCCCTCGCAACGCAATCGGCCTTTCGCTCTCACACCGTTCCTTTTTGGGGGAAGGATGCGATACGGCTGCGGACTCTAACACCAAAAATCAAAGTTGACAAGAGTGCATGCACAAAAATTGAACGAAGCGCGAACGCTTGATTACATTCGCGCTCAGGCCACGCTCATGTCGCGTTCGAGATGTTGTTTGACGCAGTCGTCCAATTCCTGCACCAGATGCCGCTTATCTACGTAGCCGTCAACGTAGGGCGCGGGCGTCTGCCGGCAATCGCCGGGAAACTCTTCGGACGTAATGAGAATAATGGGCACGTCTGCGTAGCCGGACATTTCGCGCAAGCCTTTGGACGTGTCCAGACCGTTCAGACGATCCATGCGGTAGTCCATGACGACGAGATCGACGGGGGTGTCGCGCGCAATCTCCAGCGCACGCTCGCCGGAGTCGGCTTCGAGCAACTGGTAAGAGTTTTTCCTGAGAATGTCTTTGGCGAGGCGACGCCAGATGTCCGAGTCATCTACAATCAAAATGTTAGGCATTCGGGGGAATCCTTTTGCGCTCGGGGTTAGAGCAAAATCTATTAGTGTCTTAAGCCAAATCCGATTTTAAGTCAACCGCTTTGTTTAGGAGCATCGAGCCGACTTTGCAGATCACATTTTTAGGTACGAGTTCGGGCGTGCCGACGCGCGCGCGGAATGTTTCCGCCGTCGCGCTGCGCCTGCCGCAACGCGCCGAAGTCTGGTTGTTCGACTGCGGCGAGGCCACGCAGCACCAACTGCAACGCACGCCTCTCAGAATCAGCCAGATCAGCCGCATCTTCATCACGCACCTGCACGGCGATCACCTCTTCGGCCTGTTGGGACTCATCGCCACCTGCGGCATGGCCGGAGAAGCGCAGGAGATAAACATTTACGGCCCCGAAGGGCTCGCTCAGTACGTGCGCGCCTGCGCCGAACTTTCACGCACGACGCTCTCCGCCAGTCTCAAAATTCACACGGTCGAACCCGGCCTCATCTACAGGGACGACGAATACAGCGTCACCTGCCAGCCGCTCAAGCACCGCATCACTTCTTTCGGTTATCGCGTCACGGAGAGCGACCGCCCCGGCAGATTCGATGTCGAGCGTGCGCTCGCGCTCGGCGTCCCCTCCGGCCCGCTCTACGGTCGCCTCAAGCGCGGGGAGAGCGTGGAACTCGCCGACGGGCGCGTCATACACGGACGGGAGTTGAACGCCGCGCCCGTCGCGGGTCGCGTCGTCGCCTATTGCACGGACACGATGTATTGCCGGAGCGCCGTCTCGCTGGCCGAGCGCGCGGACCTGTTGATACACGAAGCGACCTTCGCGGACGAAGACGAACCGTTGGCCGTGCAGAGCATGCACTCGACGGCGACGGTGGCCGCGCGCGTGGCGAGCGAAGCGCAGGTGCGCCGACTGCTGTTGACTCATTTCAGCCCGCGCTACACGCAGGACAGCCCCGTCACCATCGACAACTTGCTCGCGCAAGCCCGCGCCGTCTTCCCGCAGACAGACACGGCGCGCGATTTTTTGACCTACGAAGTGCCACGCCGCGAACAGGACGCGGGTTAAGAGCCGGAGACGCGTTCGCGCGGGGCGAAGCGTTTGAAAAAAAGCGTCGGGAGGTTTAGATTGTGTCCGCTCGGATGCTATTCCAAACGCTGTCCCAACACGGCTACGATCGAACGCCCGACACAGAATAAGAAATATGTATGATCGGGATTTTGAGAGAAGGTATTGGCTGAAGGTTAAAAAAGAGTTACAACCAAATGGCTGTTGGTTGTGGCTGGGCAGACCATCACCATCTGGCTATTGTCAGTTACACGTTAGTGGGCGTCAAAAGTACGCACATCGTGTAGCTTACGAGATTGTCCACGGCGAGATTCCGAAGGGGATGGTTATCTGCCATAAGTGCGATGTTCCTCGTTGCGTTAATCCGGATCATCTCTTCCTTGGTACTCATGCGGATAATGTCGCAGATAAGGTCGCAAAGCGAAGGCATGGTTATGGCGTTAAGCATTGGCTTTCAAAGGTCACGGATGAAGAAGTCGCTGCTATCCGCGATGAATATGCTCGTGGCGAAGTAACGCAACAAAAACTTGCAGATAAGTACAAAGTAGCCCGTTCTCGTATCAGTCATATTGTAACGGGAAAAGAATGGAAGACGGAGGATTATCAAGGTCGTCTATTCACTGAACGTAAAAGCCACTTTGTAGCAACCGGGGAAGACCATCACAACGCGTCGTTGACAATGGCACAAGCCGCACAAATCCGAGCCGATTTTAATGGTCGGTGGGGACAAAAGACGCGGCTAGCCAAACAATACGGAGTATCTATTCAAACCATATGCAATGTTATTACCGGTAAATACTATAGAAAGGATGGTGTGAAGAATGTCCAGTAATGTTCCACGACAAAACGCCAAATTTAATCTTGATGAATATATAACTGTCAGCGAACGAGTCGAGCGATTCTATGAGAAATATCCAGAGGGACGAATTATTACAAATGTTATCGAGCTGAATCACGAGACGGGATTCGTGTTGATACAAGCGATGGTCTATCGTGCTTCCACTGATACTCAGCCTTCTGCGACAGGGCATGCTAGTGAAACAAGGGGAGATTCCTACATTAATAAAAATTCGTTTGTTGAAAACTGCGAAACAGGTGCAGTCGGGCGCGCGCTGGCTTTGTTAGGTTTTGAGGTGAAGCGCGGGATCGCGAGTCGTGAGGAACTGGAAAAGACCGCGCGCATGACGACCGACAAGGCGACGGCGCGCGCGGCGGGTTCCGTGTCTTCCGCCGCCGCTGCTACTCCGGCGGCACCCCCCGCCGCTATGGAAGATGTGGGCGCGCGCCTCGACGCGGAGATTCTGCAAAGCGCGGGCGCGCTCGGCTACGACGCGACGAAGGTGCGCAAGTGGATCGATCAGAAGTTTAAGGTGACGGGCGGCCTCGACGCCTTGAGCGCGGAGGATAAGCGCGAGGTGTTGAGAGTCTTCCGCGAGAAGGCGACGCCCGCGGCGGCAAAGGGAACGGGCAAGTAAGCCGCCCGTTAAGGCGAACTTTCAAGTCGCTCAAGAGTTGTAGTTTCGTCGCGAGCTAAAAAGCTGAGAGCCTGACACGTGCCGTCAGGCTCTTAGCTTTTAGCGTGGCAAAGTTGTAAAGGGGGTTGTAAAGGGGGTTGTAAAGAGAGTTGTAACGGGGAGCGGCTTGATTGCTAGCAAGACCCCGCTTTTGAGCAATAAGAAAACTCGTTGGATTCGGGTTGGGCGCGGCAGGTGTTGCGGCACTGGAGTCTGGGGGCAGTGTCGGCTGTTCCGTGAACCGCGTCGCAATCGCTCATACACTTTTTGTGTAGGGTGCGGGCATAGTCGAGACACTGTTTGCATTTCTCGCTCTGCGCGCGCGCGCCCGCCACGCCCGAATCGGAAAGCGGAGACATGACGACCAGCAAAAGCATTGTGAGAATAAGGAACGTATTAAGTAACTTTTGTTTCATGCGGGGTACTCCTTTACGGCGTGCGAAGGTCTGGAGAAGGTGTCGGGACAAGTAAGGACGAACGACGACCGACAAATTTTAATGTTAACGCGGAATAAGTCAAGCGAATATCGGCGGGGCGGGCGGAGCAGCGCGGCTCACGCCCCCGTGTCGGTCTCCGGTTCCCAGCCTTCGGCGATGGCTGTGGCGAGGGCGAGTTCGGCGATGGTGAGGGGGCGTTCGGGGTCCGGGTTGTCGCCGTGTCCCTCGCGCGCGGCGAGCGGCGGGATGGGTAGATAGTCGAGCCCGAGCAGGCCGCTCGCGGGCAGTTCTCCGGCGTCGAGCGGACGCGGCTGCGGGACGCGGCTCGTCATCTCAAGCGCGAAATATTCGTAGCCGCTCTCTTTCCAGTGGCGCAGGATGTGCCACGCGTTATCGAATCCTTCGACGATCATCCGTGTCCTCCGAACGCAAAGCGAATTTAAGTCGCCTTAACTTAATCGAGCGCGGGGAGCGCGTCGCTCTCCTCCTCGCCTGCGGACGCCTCTTCGCCGCCGCCCTCGCCGTCGTCGCCCGCCTCGACTTCTTCTTGCAGGCGCAGGAGCAGCCAATCGCGAAAGACTGCGGCCTCCGCGCCTTTGCCGGTCCAGCGCGCGCGGTTGAACATCGTGAGCGCCATCATGGTGGCGTGGTGCTGTCCGGCGCGGTCGCCCGCAAACTCAAACTGGCCGTAAAGCCTGTCTATCAATTCGAGGCTCGCGCGCGCCGTCTCTTCGTCTTTGAAGCCGAGTTTGCCCGCGAAGAATTTTGAATAGACGTTCATCGAGTGCGAGGTGGAAGTGTAGAGGTCGAAGTATCCGGGCTTGAGTCCGGCCTCTTGCAGAATCGAGCCGACGTATGAGGGGCGCGAACCCGTGATCATCGCGAGGTCTTCGACTTCGTTGATGCCCGACATGAAGAGCGAGAGTATCTGATCCTTCTTGTTGACGCGCCGCGCCCCGCGCCGTCCTTCGTCGCCACTGCGCCCGCCCTCTTTCACGCCTCCATCTTTCGTCGCCATCACAAAACCTCCTTTGCTCGAATGGACCCGTCGTTTGCGCCGCGCGCCCTGACTTGTCCGGCGAGACGGCGCGACGGCAGCAAACGTTCGCTGCCTGCTTCCGCACGAATTTTGACCTGAAAGTTGCGCTCAAATTACTACAGTAGTTTGTCGCCCTACAAGCCTTTTTCGCCGTCGCGGGCTTTCGCCGCGTTTGGATGATTGCTAAACTGAGCGCAAGGGAAAACCAATTCACAAGAGCGTGCGGGCGGCTGGCGGGGTGGGCGCGAGCGGCGCGCTACGCGGGGGCGAGACTTGATGACGAACAAAGGCACGACGGCGCTTGTCATTCACGGACACTTCTACCAACCGCCACGCGAGAACCCCTGGACTGACGACATCGAACACCAGCCGAGCGCGCACCCCTTCTCCAACTGGAACGAAAGAATTCATAACGAGTGCTATCGCCCGAACGCGCACGCGCGCATCGTTGACAACTACGGGCGCGTCGAACGCATCGTCAACAACTACTCGCTGATCAACTTCAATTTCGGCGCGACGCTCCTGGCGTGGCTCGAACGTTTCCATCCTTCAACCTACGCGCGCATACTCGAAGCCGACCGCGCGAGCGTCCGCGAGCGCAGCGGGCACGGCAACGCCATCGCGCAAGGCTATCACCACTCGATCCTCCCGCTCTGCAACGAACGCGACCGGCGCACGGAGATTCGCTGGGGCCTGGCCGACTTTCGCCGCCGCTTCGGGCGCGAACCCGAATCGCTCTGGCTGCCCGAGACCGCCTGCAACGATGCCACGCTCGGCGCGCTCATAGACGAAAACTTGAAGTACGTCATCCTCTCGCCGTTTCAGGCCGAGCGCGTGCGCGCCGTAGGCAGCGAAACGTGGCTCTCCGTGATTGACGGGCAACTCGACACGACCGTCCCTTACCGCTATCTGCACCGCGACGGGTCGGGGCGTTCGCTCGCCGTCTTCTTCTACAACGGCGGGCTGGCTAAAGCCATCGCCTTCGACGGCGCGCTCACCTCCTCGCACATGCTCCTCGACCGCTTCGAGCGCAGCGCTCCGGCGACGAACGGCGGGCGCGTCGTACACGTGGCGACGGACGGCGAATCCTACGGGCATCATTTCAAATTCGGTGATCGCTGTCTGGCCTACGGGCTGGAAGTCGAAGCCGGGGCGCGCGGTTTTTGGGTGACGAACTACGGCGAGTTTCTCGCGCGGCACGAGCCGGAGTTGGAGGTCGAGATTAAAGAGGGGACGGAGGGCGAGGGCACGGCCTGGAGTTGCGCGCACGGCGTCGGGCGCTGGGCGCGCGATTGCAGTTGCCACGCGTCCGCCCCCGAAGGCTGGAATCAAAAGTGGCGCGAGCCGCTGCGCGCCGCTTTGAACTATGTCCGCGACGAGGCCGCGCTTGTCTTCGCCGACGCGGGCGGCACGCTCTTTCGCGACTCGTGGCGCGCGCGCGACGCCTACGTCGAGTTGCTGATCGATCCGCGACGCGACCGCGCGCAGTTTTTGGAGCGACACGCGGGGCGCGCGTTGAACGACGCGGAACAGCGTCGCGCGCTCACGCTACTGGAACTCCAGCGCAGTTCGCTTCTGATGTTCACGAGTTGCGGCTGGTTCTTCAACGACATCTCCGGCATCGAGACGGTGCAGGTGATGAAGTACGCCGCGCGCGCGTTCGACTTCATGGCGGAGTTGAGGTGGCCGAGCCCGCGCGACAATTTTCTGGAACTGCTCGCGGAAGCCCGTAGCAACGTCGCGCGGCACGGCAACGGCGCGGACATCTTCCGCAAGCTGGTCGAGCCTGCGCGCGTCGCGCCGCCGCGCATCGCGGCGAGTCTCGCCATCTCAAGCCTCGTCGATAAGAGCGAGCAGGACGGCGAAATCGCCGGTCACGCGTTCACGCTCTCCGAGTTCAGGCAGGAGCAGCACGGGCGGCTCGCGCTCGCCACGGCGCGGCTCGTGCTCGAAACCATCGCGACGGGCAAACGAGAGGACTTCGCCGTCGCCGCGATGCACGTCGGCGACATAGATTTCTATTGCGTCTTGAAAAAGTTTCCGGGCGACGCGGTCTTTCAAGCGGCGACGGGCCTGCTCTGGTCGAAGTTCCGCACCGGCTCGGTTCCGTCTCTGCTGCGGCTCATGCAGGAACACTTCGGCCCCGCGGAGTTCGGCCTCGAACACCTTTTGCCCGAAGGCCGCCAGCGCATCTACGAGATCGTATTCGGGCGCATGGTCGGTCGTTTCTCGGAGCAGTACGAATATCTCTACGAGGAGAATCGCCGCAACATAGAGATGCTGCGGCAGGCCGGATTTCATCTGCCGGAAGAACTGCGCGCCGCAGCCGAGTTTACGATCACGCGCCGTCTGGAACGCGAGATGCAAAACTTCGAGCAGCATAACGATCCGGTCGCGTTCCGCGAGGCGTTGAAGATCGCGGGCGAGGTGGCGCGGCTCGGCTACCGGCTCGACCTCGCGAGCATGCGTCGCAAGTTCGAGAAACTGATCGCGGCGACGGTGCGCGCGGCGATAATTGAACCGGAGTCGGAAAATCAAGAGGCCGCGCTCTCGCTCATCGATCTGGCAAACAAGCTCGGCCTCCACGCGAATCTCGAACGCGCGCAGGAGATCGTCTATGAGGCTCTGCAAACAAATCGCGCACTCGGCGCGCGCATCGCACGCTTGGCCTCCACGCTCGGACTCGCTCCGAGTTTGTTGCACGAAGTTCCGGCGGCGACGAAAGACACCGCCATCAATGCCGCCGCAGATGCGGACGCCGCGCCGCTTGCGGAATCCGTCTTGTCATAATCCAAAGGCGCATTTTCCTCTGTGCCCCTCTGCGACTTCTCTGCGTCTCTGCGGTGAATGTCTTTTGATTAAGCATTCACCGCAGAGACGCAGAGAAGTCGCAGAGGGGCGCAGAGTAAAGATAAGAGATTCGTGCGAGTGCTGATCGTTATCGCCGAGTCGCCCGCTCCGAAAAACTATGATCGAGATTAATCATCCCACAATCCCTGCGGAGGAGTTGGAACGGCTTTTCTCGTTCGTTCATCCAGACCCGCACAGCGTTCTCGGCGCGCACCCGACGCCGCAAGGAGTCATCGTGCGCGCCTACAGGCCGGAGGCGGCTACAGTCGAGTTGTTGATTGACGACGAAGAGCCGCGCGCGTTGAGCCGCACGCACGCGGCGGGACTCTTCGAGCTTTTGGTCGCGGAGAAATCCGGCATCTTCCCGTATCGCCTGCGCGTCTCATACCCCGACGGCAACGTCTTCACGCAGCGCGACGCCTACGCCTTCCTCCCCACGCTCGGCAATTTCGACGAACACCTCTTCGCCGAAGGTCGCCATTTGAAACTCTACGAAAAACTCGGCGCGCACGTCCGTCGCTTCGGCGCGCTCGAAGGCGTCTCGTTCGCCGTGTGGGCGCCGAACGCGGACGGCGTGAGCGTCGTCGGCAACTTCAACAACTGGGACGGGCGTTTGCATCAAATGCGGCGTCTCGGCGTCTCCGGCATCTGGGAACTCTTCATCCCGGACATACGCGCGGGCGCGCTCTACAAGTACGAGATGCATCATCAAGGGCGTCCGGCCTTCCTCAAGGCCGACCCCTACGCGCTGCAAACCGAAGTGCCGCCCGCCACCTCTTCAATCGTCTTCGAGCCGAGTTATCAATTCACGGACGGGGAATGGATCGAGCGGCGCGCAGGCGAGGATCACCTGCGTCGTCCGCTTTCAATTTACGAAGTGCATCTCGGCTCATGGCGGCGCGTGCGCGAGGAGGGGAATCGCTCGCTCACCTACCGCGAGACCGCGCCCGCGCTCGCGGATTATCTGGAGGAGATGAATTTCACGCACGTCGAGTTTCTGCCCCTCAAAGGTCATCCCTACGGCGGCTCGTGGGGCTATCAGGTGGCGAACTACTACGCGGCCAGCGCGCGCTTCGGCACGCCCGACGATTTCCGCTACCTCGTCGATTATTTACACGGGCGCGGCCTCGGCGTGATCATGGATTGGGTTCCCGCGCACTTCCCGAAAGACGCTTTCGCCCTCGGTCGTTTCGACGGGAGCGCGCTCTACGAGCATCTCGACCCGCGACGCGGCGAACATCCCGACTGGGGAACCTACATCTTCAATTACGGGCGCAACGAGGTGCGCAACTTCCTCATCGCCAACGCGCTCTTCTGGATCAGGGAATGCCACGTTGACGGCCTGCGCGTGGATGCCGTCGCCTCGATGCTCTATCTGGATTACAGCCGCGACGACGGGCGCTGGCTGCCGAACAAACTCGGCGGGCGCGAGAATCTTGAAGCGATAGATTTCCTGCGTGAGTTGAACGAGATAGTTCACCGCGAAAACCCGGGCGTGTTGATGATCGCGGAAGAGTCAACGTCGTGGCCGAAGGTGAGCCACCCCGTCTCCGAAGGCGGACTCGGCTACGACTTCAAGTGGAACATGGGCTGGATGCACGACACGCTGCAATACTTCAGCAAAGACGCGCTCTACCGTCGCTTCCATCACAACAATCTCACCTTCGGCTTCGTCTATGCGTGGAGCGAAAACTTCATCCTGCCCTTTTCGCACGACGAGGTCGTACACCTCAAGGGTTCGATGCTGAACAAGATGCAGGGCACGCGCGAGCAGATGTTCGCCAACCTGCGCGCGCTCTACGGCTATATGTGGGCGCACCCCGGCAAGAAACTTTTGTTCATGGGCGGCGACATCGCGCAGTGGCGCGAATGGAACGACGACCAGAGTTTGGACTGGCACTTGCTCGACGAACCGGCGCATCGCGGCGTGCAAACTCTGCTCGCCGACCTCAATCGTCTCTATGCCGCAGAACCCGCGCTCTGGGAGGCAGACGTTTTACCCTCGGGCTTCGAGTGGATCGACGCCAACAGCGCCGCCGAAAATATCATCGCCTTCATACGCAACGCGCCGGAAGCCCGACGGCAGATCGTCTGCGTCTGCAATTTTTCGAGCGAGTTGAGGAAAAGTTATCGCCTCGCGCTGCCGTCGGCGGGTAATTATCGAGTGTTACTTAATACTGACGCCGCGCGCTACGATGGGAGCGCGAGCGTCGAACACCATTCTCTCGAAGCGACGGCAGACCCTTTGCATCTGCGTCCCTATTCCGCGCTCATCGAGCTGCCGCCGCTCTCCACGATCTGGCTTGAAGTTCCGCGCGCGGACGAAAGCAAGGACGCGTGAGTGAAATTTTATAATGATTTGAGATGAAGCGTGACGAAAGACATTCACCACAGAGACACAGAGGACACGGAGGATGCACAGAGAGTTGAATGCTGTTTGAGATGAATGCTTTCCTCTGTGCCCCCTCTGTGTCCTCTGTGTCTCTGTGGTGAATGCTTTAACTTTACATTCAACTGGAAATGAACCAGCTCGGCTAATTAACAAGGAGCGAGTTTACATTTAATGACCGCAGTGAAAACCATCGGCGTATTGACGGGCGGCGGCGACGCGCCCGGACTCAATCCCGCGATCAAGGGGCTGGTCTATCGAGCCTCGGAGCACGGCATCAAAGTCGTCGGCCTCTACGACGGCTGGCGCAGTTTACTCAACCCTCTCGGCGATACCCTCGCGCTCGACCGAAACCTTGTGCGGCGCTGGGACAGAGACGGCGGCACGAACCTCGGCTCGTCGCGCACGAACCCTTTCAGGACGACGAATGAAGCGGGCGAGCGCGTTGATCGCGCACACGAAGTAGATGAGAACGTCGCGCGTCTCAAACTCGATGCCATCGTCGCCTGCGGCGGCGAGGACACGCTCGGCGTCGCCGCGCGCCTGCACGAGCGCGGCCTGCCCGTCGTCGGCATCCCGAAAACGATTGACAAAGACATCGCCGGAACGGACTACACGCTCGGCTTCGACACGGCGCTGCGCAACGTGACGGAAGTGATCGAACGCTCACGCACGCCCGCAGGCTCGCACGGCTGGGTGCAGGTCGTGGAAGTGATGGGGCGACACGCCGGACACCTCGCGCTCTGGGCGGGCGTGGCGGGCGGCGCGCACCTGATCCTGATACCGGAACACCCGTTTCGCTACGAAAAGATTTACCGCCATCTCCAGGAGCGTCTCGGCGACACGCGCGAGAGAGGACGCGACCGCACGCAGCCGCGCTACTCCGTCATCGTCGTCGCCGAAGGCGCGTACGCGGAGGACGGCCAACTCGTCACGGTTGACGACCGCCACGACGCGTTCGATCACGCGCGGCTCGGCGGCATCGGCGAAGTGCTCGCGCGCCGCATCATGGCCGAGACGCCCTACGACGCGCGCTCCGCCATGCTCGGCCACCCGCAGCGCGGCGGCTCGCCCTCGCCCATCGACCGCATGATGGGCTTGATGTTCGGCGCGTGCGCCGCCGACGCTCTGGCCGAAGGCCAACTCGGTAAGATGATCTCGGCGCGCGGCATCGCTCCCGCGTGCGAACTGTCGCTCGTAGAGATCACGTCCGTGCTCGGCAAAATCAACACGGTTGACATCGAACGCCACTACGACACCGAACGCTATCACCTGAAAAACATCGGCATGTGAAGAGGGCGTATGAAAATCAAAAATTGGATGACCGGCCTGATCGCGTCGTTCGTCGCGCTCGCCGTCTTGCTGCCCGTTAGTTTGAAGACCTCTTCGGCGGACGTGGTCATTCCGAATCATGTCGCTTCGCAGGGACGCACGCTTGCGCCCGCGGGCGCGCCCGTCATGGACTTGACGACACGCCAGCCCGCCGTTGGCGCATTGACGGTTGACTTCGTGCGCAGCCCCGACCGCGAAGGCTCGCAAGGCGCGGGGCGTTTTCTCGTCGCCGTCAACAGCGGTTACGGCGTGCAGTTCAACGCGGCGACGAACAAGGCGCAGCAGTCGCTCGCGGTCATTGATCTGAACGCGCGCCCCGCGCCCGCCGTTGTGCAGAACATCTATTTCCCGACGCCCCAGAGCGCGAACGTCGGCCTAGTCTTCGCGCCGCGAGCCGACGCTGACGGCACGCACGTGTTGTACGTCTCGGGCGGCTTTGAAAATAAAATCTGGTTGTTCAAATTCAACCCGCGCGCTTTGCTGCCCGTCACGCCCGCCTCGCCCGGCCCGAACACGAAGGTCGAAGCGCCGTTCATCGATCTCAACTCGCTCAGTGCGGAGAAGCCGTCCGAGCGTTACAACAGCAACCAGAAACCCGTCTACCCGACCGGACTCGCCATCAGTCCCGACGGCGAGACGCTCTTCGCCGCCAACAATCTCAACGACAGCCTCGCCATCATCTCGAACCCCGCGAGCGGCAAGCCTGCAATCAAGCGCATAGACCTCAAGCGGCGCGAGAATGAGAAGCACAACATCTATCCTTACGGGGTTGCGGCGTTGTCCGCGCCCGCGAGCAGCAAGGTCTCGAAGGTTTACGTCTCTTGCTGGAACGACGAATCAATCGCCGTCTACAGTCCCGGCGGCGACGGCGCTGTCGTTTCCTACATTCCGGTCGCGCGGCATCCGACGGCGATGATCTTCAACGCGCAGCGCACGCGGCTCTACGTCGTCAACTCGAACGCGGACAGCGTCTCGGTCATAGACACTCTGGCGGACCGCGAGATCGAGCGCATCGACGTGCGGCTCGCCGAAAACTCGCTCACCGGCAACAGCCCCGAAAGCCTCGCGCTCGGCGCTGACGGCGCGACTCTCTACGTCGCCAACGCGCACAGCAACTCGATTGCCGTCGTCGCGCTTTCGCCGCAATCGCGCGGCGAACAGCCGCAGCGCGTAGAGAAGAGAACGCGCGGCGAGAGCGAAAAAAAAGAGGAAGAAGCGCGTCGGGAGCATGAGGAAAGTGAAGAACAAGAGGAGAATGAAGAACTAGAAGATAGCGAAGATAGTGAAGATAATGAAGAGAGCGAGGAAGAAGAAGCGCGTGAGCGGCGCGATGCGGCGCAGCGTAGCATGGTGCGCGGCTTTTTGCCGACGGGGCGTTATCCGTCAGCCGTCGCGGTCGTAGGTCGCACCATTTTTTACGGCAACGGCAAGGGGACGGGTTTTGAAAACTCGTCGCTCGTCGTCAACAATTCGGGACGCGAGCCGAACACGGCGAATGATCGTTTCCCCACAGGCACGGGGCGTTACAACAAGCAGGGCGGCGAGTACAGCGTCGCAATAGTCTCCGGCAACATCTACGCGGTAGGCGAACCCGACGCGCCCGCGCTCGCGCGCTACACCGCGCAGGTCATGCGTAACAACGGCCTGCTCGACGCGCCGCGCGCGAAACTCTTTCGCGGTGCATCGCCCATCAAGCACGTCGTCTATATCATCAAAGAAAATCGAACTTACGATCAGGTCTTCGGCGATCTCGAACGCGCAGGAAACGGCGAACGCGCCGACGGCGACCCGACGCTCGCCATCTTCGGCGCGGGCGACGCGGCCAGAAGACCGAACGGACCGGCGCAAAACATCACGCCCAACCATCGCGCGCTCGCCCTGCGCTTCGGCCTTCTCGACCGCTTCTTCGTCAACGCCGAGGCCAGCCCCGACGGTCACAACTGGTCAACCGCAGCCTTCTCCTCAGACTACGTTGACAAAGCCTATCGCTGGAGCTACGGCAGTCGCGGGCGCTCATACGACTACGAGGGCTTCAATCGTCTGCCCGACTATCGCCCGGCCCCGCAGAGCGCGCGCGACCGCACGCCGCTCTTTCCGCGCGCCGTCACCGCCGTCGAGTTGGAACAATTCCTGCGCGGTCACGTGCCCTATCTCAACAACTCGCGCGACGTGGCCGAACCCGCGTCGCTCTACCTCTGGGACGCCGCCGCGCGTGCGGGCTTGCGCTATCGCAACTACGGCGAATTCATCTCCACCTTCTCCGAAGCGTTCGTCACATCGCTCAACGCCAACCGCCGCCGCACCTATCCGGACCTTTCGCCGACCGCGTCGGCCTTCCCTACGAAGAAGAGTCTGGAAGGGAATCACAGCCTCACCTTCCGCAACTTCGACCAACTCACGCCTGACTCCATGACGCCCGACTCCTACCGCGCCGCGCGCGAATCCGGCGGGCAACTCGACCCGCTCATCTCGACCGAACACGCGGACGCGCGCTTTCGCGGCAACTCGCGCACGGGCGAATGGCTCAAGGAGTTTCGCGCATTCGTCGCCGAGCGCAAGGCGGGCAAGCCGGACCGCATGCCGCACCTCTCCATCGTGCGCCTGCCGAACGATCACAGCGAAGGTTTGACGGAAAATTTCCCCACGCCGCAATTTTACATGGCGGAAAACGACTACGCCGTCGGTCGCATCGTCGAAGCCATCTCCGAGAGTCCCTACTGGCAGGACACGGCCATCTTCATCGTCGAAGACGACGCGCAGGACGGCCCCGATCACGTTGACGCGCACCGTTCGCCCGCGCTCGTCATCAGCGCCTACAATCGCCCCGGCGCATACGTTCACACTTTCCACAACACCGTCAGCTTGATTCGCACGATGGAACTGGTGCTCGGCCTGAGTCCGATGAACCAACTCGACGCGAACGCCGTGCCGATAGATATTTTTCGCGAGCAGGCAGACCTGCGGCCTTACAAAGCCATCCTGCCCGACGTGGCGCTCGACAACCTGATGATCCCGCCCGCGCGCGACGCCTCGACCGCCTACTGGATGAAACGCACGAGCGAACAAAATCTCACCTTCGCCGACATGGCCGACCCGCGCGTCTTAAACGAGATCATCTGGTTCTCCGTGCGCGGCGCGGGCGTGCCGATGCCTGAGATTTCGCGTCTCCCCGCCTTCGACGCGATGCTCCCCGACATCGAAGACGACGAGGAAGAGGAACGCGAAGAGGCACGTATGAACGCGGCGATGCGCCTCAAAAAGTGAAGCGCGCCGGAAGCGAAAGCGCGCCGGAATCGCGTCTTCGGGCGTCAACTTTTACCGATGCCTGCGAGCATCCGGCGGAGTGGCAAAAGTCATCTGAGTTGTTACAATAGCGATTCTCACAATCGCCCGTTCCAGTTTCATTTGGAGGATTATGAAAAAGTTTTTAGCTCTCGCACTTATCTTCTCGTACGCCTGCGTCTCGATTATCAGCGCGCAGACGCGCCGCCCCGTCCCCGCGACGCAGAGTAAACCCGCGACGCCGAAGCCGACGCCGTCGCCCGTCGCAACCACACCGACGGCGACGCCCGCCGCTGCCTCCACGCAGGCCGACAATTGCGCGTGTGAGGGCGAGCCGCTGCCCGATGTCGTCGCCGTCGTGAACGGCGTCAGGATCAGCAAGCAGGATGTTGACGAGCGCATCAAGCCGCAGCTCGAAGAACTGCGAAGGACCGTCATCGAGGCGCGTCAGCGCGAACTCGACTTGCAGATCAACTCACGTCTGCTCGATGCCGAAGCCAGGAAACGCGGGAAGACCGCCAACAAGTTGTTGGAAGAAGAGATCATCGCCAAAGTCGCAGAGCCGACCGAGGCCGAAGCGCAACTCTTCTACAACGCGAACAAGACGAAGATCAACGGCGAGTTCAAGGACGTGAAGGCCGACCTCATCTCCTACCTGCGCGAGCAGCGGCAGCGCGACGAGGCGAAGAAATTGGCCGACCGTCTGCGCGCCGCCTCCGACGTTAAAGTGCTCCTCCCCGTCGCGCCGCCCCCGTCGAGCGCCGCCGACCGCGCGCGCGTCTTAGCCGTCGTCAACGGCGAACAACTCACTTCCGCCAACATCGAAGACTCGCTCAAGCCGCTCATCTACAGCGCGCAGGAGCGCACCTATCAACTGCGCAAGACCGAAGTTGACTTGCGCGTCAACGACAGCCTGCTCGAACAGGAAGCGCAGAAGCGCAAGATCACGACGAAGGCTCTGCTCGACGCGGAAGTCGAAGCTAAACTCAAACCCGTCACCGAGGCGGAAGCGCGCACCTTCTACGACCAGAACAAGGAGCGCATCAACGGCGACTTCGCGCAGCTCAAAGATCAAATCATCCAGTACTTGCAGGAGAACCAGAAACGCGACCTGCAAACCGCTTTCGCAGATCAGTTGCGCAAGGCGGCGACGCTCCAGATCAACTTGCGCGCGCCCGAAGCGCCCGTCTACCAGATCGCCGTTGACGATCAGCCCGCGAAGGGCAACCCCGCCGCGCCCGTCACGATTGTCGAGTTCACGGATTTCCAGTGCCCCAGTTGCGCGGCAGCGCAGCCGTCGCTCGAAAGATTAGTGGCGGAATACGGCGACCGCGTGCGCCTCGTCGTGCGCGATTTCCCGTTGGACATTCACCCGTTCGCGCGCAAGGCGGCGGAGGCTGCGGAAGCGGCGCGCGCGCAAGGGAAGTATTGGGAGTACGCGGCCTTGTTGTTCGCGAATCAGAAGGCTTTAGACGTGCCCAAGCTGAAGGAGTATGCGACGCAGGCGGGACTCGACCGGCAGAAGTTTGACGCGATGCTCGATTCCGGCCAGTTCGCGGATAAAGTTCAGAGAGACTATGCGGACGGGATAAGTCTCGGCGTCGGCGGCAC
>DATHBB010000117.1:0-13906 GCA_035296385.1 Pyrinomonadaceae bacterium
AGCAGTGCGAGTTCGGCGGCGAAGACGCGCCCGCGAAAGTTGTCTTCGACGGCGGTTTGCAAAAGCACCGTGGAGAAGACCCAGAGGATGCTGCCGCCCATGTGCGCGAGCGCCAGCATGACGAGCGCGAGCGCGTAGTTGGTCGCGCCACCGAAGGCCGCGTAGAAGACGCCGCCGACGAGAAACGAGAGGCCGATGGTGGTCTGCATGCGCGCGCGCGACTCGCCAGCGAGACGGCGCGCGAAGACGGGGCCGATGGCCGTGCCGATGCCGCGCGCGGCGTAGAGCACGCCGATGCCCGTGGCCGCGCTCGCTCCGACGGGGAAGATTTTTTCGCCGAACACAGCGAGGAGCGCGAGGATGCCGCCGCCCAAGCCCCACGCGGGCTTGACGGCAAGCAGCGCAAGCACGCGCGGTCGCGTGCGCACATAGCGTATGCCTTCGAGCGTGTCTGTGATGCCGAGCGCCTTGCTGATGGTGAGCGGTGTCTTCTCGCGCGGCGGGCGGCGCGGCAGCCGCACGCTCCAGACGAGCGCGGCGGACAGTAGATACGTCGCCGAATCAACGACGAACGCGGCGTCCGTGCCGAACCAACCCGTGACCATGCCGCCCGCCACCGCGCCGAGCGTGAGCATGGCCGACCAGGTGACGGAGGTGATGGCGTTGGCCGTAACGAGTTCGCGCTCCGCGACGATTGAGGGAATCGCCGCCGACTTCGCGGGCTCGAAGAAGGTCGAGAAAGTGAGTTGCAGAACCGTCAGCGCGTAGATGATCCAGATTTGATCGGCGCGGCGCACGAACAAAAAGCCGAGCACGACGACGGCGCGCAGCACGTCCGAGACGATCATGATGTGTTGCCGGTTAAACCTGTCGGCGACGACGCCCGAGAGCGGCCCCGCCACCACGCTCGGCAGAAAACGCGCCACCATGATCAACCCGACATCGCGACCCGACCCCGTTAAGTTCAACACGAGCGTCATCACGGCGATAGTGTCGAACCAGTCGCCGAGTTGGCTCACCACCTGCCCCAGCCATAGCAGGCGAAAGTCGCGATTCTTACGAAGCAGTTCGAGATAGCCGACAGACATAAGATAGTGACGAGTGACGAGTGACGGGTGACAAGTTAAAAGCCGTGAATCGTGAATCGTAAATCGTGAATAGACGAAGACAAGTAAATCGTGAATCGTAAATCGTGGATAGACGAAGACGGGTTTTATCTATTCACGATTTACGATTCACGATTCACGGCTTTTCTACGATTCACGATCTACTTTCTTCCGGCTCGTCACTTGTCACCCGTCACTCGTCACTGTTTTTGGAGAGTGCGCCAGCGGGATGAAGGTTGTCAACGCGCAAGGGTTGTGCGGGCGCATAAAAAAACTGGAAGTGGTCGCTTGCCTGTTTTGAGCGACGTTCCAACTCCGGTCAACGTTTGACCGTCTCGTCAACATGACGCGTCATGTTGACGAGACAACGCCGTCGCGCTGCTTCCGGTTTTTAGAGCGAACGATAAACGGCGCGCTTTGGCGGATTTTGCGGCGTGTGCGTGCGGCGCGGCGTGCGGCACGCGGCTTGTTTACCATGCCGGTGCGGCTTGGAAGCGCTTAAGTGCGCTTCTACGGACTCACCGCACGGAGTCCGAAAAGCCGCACCATTTTTGACAATCTGTGAAGGTCGCGGCGCACGCTTTCGTCTCGAAAGTTCGATGGAAGCGGGCGCGACGCGAAGCAGAAAAGATTCTCACCCCTGACGCGGCGAGTGAGTGCCACGCACTCGCCGTCTGTCCCGCTGCCGCTGAAGACGGAAGACGATTTGCTCCCGTCAACCGTCTTCGGCGGCGGGTTTTTAAGCAGGGACGATAAAGGCGACGGGGTCGAATCGTGAAGTCTGAATTTTAAGGGCGACGGGCAGAACTTTCGGGCGAAGGATGGACGAACGAATGATTGACATGTCGGACTATAGCCGCGCGGCCAAAGTCTATTGGCTCGCGCTGGTCTCGGCGGGCGCGCTCATCTGTGCGTGGGCGCTTTCGCAATGTCTCTCGTTTACGCCCGTGCAGGGCTTGCAGTTTCTCGCGCTCACGAGTTTCGTCGTCCTCTCAAGCTCTCTCCCCATACGCATCCCCAACACCTCCGCCAGCATCACGGCGGGCGACGCCTTCATCTTCCTCGGCACGATCCTGCTCGGCGTGCCCGCCGCGCTCCTGCTCGGCGCGACCGACGCTCTCATCCGTGCGCTCGGCAACTCGCGCCGCGCCACGAGTTGGTTTGCCGCGCCCGCCATGATGGCTCTCACGGTGATCGTCTCCGCGAGCGCCTTCTATTATCTGCTCAACTCATACGCCGGAGTCGCGCGCCAGCCCGTCGGCATGACGCCGCTCACTTTTGAACAACTCCTCGTGCCGCTCGTCGTGATGGCGCTCCTGCAATACTGCTTCAACGGCGTGCTCGCCGGAACGCTCCACGCGCTCTCGGAGCGCAGCACGATCTGGAATTTCTGGCGCGACGGCTACCTCTGGACATCGTGCACGTTCTTCGCCGCAGCCATCGTCAGCGCCTTGCTCTATCTCTCGATCCAGAATTTCGGCCTCGCCTACGTGCTCCTGAGCGTGCCCGTCATCGGCGCGACGCTCGCGACCTATAAAATCTATTTCGAGCGCATGAACGAGAAGTCGCGCGAGACGCAGGAAATGGCTCGCCTGCATCTCGCCACCGTCGAAGCGCTCGCCACCGCGATTGACGCCAAAGACCAGACGACGCACTGCCACGTCCGCCGCGTGCAACTCTACGCGGCGCGCATGGGCGAGATTCTCAACCTCTCGCACAGCGAGATCGAAGCCCTGCGCGCGGGCGCGATGCTGCACGACATAGGCAAACTCGCCGTGCCCGATCACATCCTGAACAAGCCGGGGAAACTGACGACCGCCGAGTTCGAGCGCATGAAGGTGCATACCATCGTCGGCGCGCAGATACTCGAACGCGTCGATTACCCTTACCCGATCATCCCCATCGTGCGCTCGCACCACGAACGCTGGGACGGACTTGGCTACCCGGACGGTTTGCGCGGAGAAGAGATACCGTGGACGGCGCGCATCTTTGCCGTCGTCGATTGCTTCGACTCGGTGCGAGAGGATCGCCCGTATCGTCGCGGCATGACGCGCGACGAGGCGAGCGCGATGCTCCTGCGCGGCGCGGGCACGCACTTCGATCCGAAGATCGTCGAACTGTTTCTCAAACACCTCCCGGAGTTCGAGGCGGAGATCACGGAGCGCGGCCTCGATCATCACGGCTTCACGAACCGCGAGGCCGAACCGCGCGCCCTCGTCGAAGCGAGCGGTTCGGCGGCAACAGCACCGATGCAATCGCTCAACCAGAACTGTTACACCGTGCCCGCCTATCTCGAACAGATCAAGAGCGCGCACCGCGAAGTTTACGCGCTCTACGAGATCGCGAGCACCTTCGGCTCGTCTCTGGAGATCGAAGACCGCAGCCAGATTCTCGTCAACAAAGTCGGCCACATGGTTCCGTTCGACACGTGCGCCGTCTATCTCTTCGACGAAGAGAAGAACTATGCGACCGTCGCGCACGTCTCGGGGCTGAACGCCGACATCTTGCGCGACCACTGCGTCGCGCCCGGCGAAGGCGTGATCGGTTTCGTCATCGCCAACCAGCGCCCCGCGACGGGCTTCGACCCGATGCTCGATTTCACCGCGTTCCAGTTGCCGGAGGAGGAAACTTACCGCTCGATGATCGCGCTGCCGCTCGTCAAAGACGAACGGCTGCTCGGCGTGCTCTCCGTCTATTCGCAGAAGGCCGCGCAGTACACGGACGACCACCTGCACCTGCTCGACACGGTTGCACGCCTCGCCTCCGACGCCTTCTCGAACGCCATGCAACACGCCGAAGCCGAGTCGAACGCGCTCACCGACCCGCTCACGAATTTGCCGAACGCGCGCGCCCTCCACATACGTTTCGGCGAAGAGGAAGCGCGCGCGCGCCGCAACGGCACCTCCTTCCAGGTCGTCATGCTCGACCTGGACGAGTTCAAATCCGTCAACGACACCTACGGCCACAGCACGGGCGATCAAATGCTGCGCGAAGTGGCGCGCGTCTTGAACACCCAACTGCGCGAATATGATTTTCTCGCGCGCTACGCGGGCGACGAGTTCGTTGCGCTCGTGCAAGACCTCTCGCACACGCAGGTTGACGATCTGCGCGGGCGCATCGAATCGGCCATCGGCGGCCTTTCGTTGCGCGTCCCGCCCGACAAGCGAGCGCGCGTCGGCATCAGCGTCGGCTCGGCGCGCTTCGGCGTGGACGGCGAGACGCTGCAACAACTGCTCATCGCCGCCGATCAGGCCATGTACTCCGTCAAGTCCGACCACAAACAACGCCGCCGCCAAAAGGCCGCGCCACTCTCCATCGTCGAAACTCCCACCGGCGAACTCGCCTCGACGGCGATCAACTAAAAATGTCCGTAGTCAGTAGTCCGTTGTCAGCTGTTCAAGACAGTCTCAGCAATGTGCGTGATTGCCTCGAAACAACTGACAACGGACTACTGACTACGGACAACCTTCTTGACATTCCCACCCGCCATCGCTTTCAATCGTTAGAGAGGCACAGGGCTGCGGCAAGCGTCGCTGGCCGCGATGCGCTTCGATAGAGCGTCTGGACGCCTGCGCGCACCCGCAGTCGGGACTGCTTCTTTTAACTGTCCGACTGTTTGCGCCAGCCGTCTTGTCGCGGCGCGTCCGTAACGAAAGCATGCCGGTCTCTTCCACACAAGCTGCGAAAACTTTCACGCTGCTCATCGTTGATGACGACGAACACGCGCGCGCCTCACTGCAAGGCGTCTTCGAGAGCGCGCGTCACCACGTCAAAGTCGCCGCCGACGCGCCGACCGCTTTGCGCATGCTCCACCGCGAGCCGTGCGATCTCATCCTGCTCGACATCGAATTGCCGGGCGTGGACGGCCTCGCCCTCTGTCGCCTCCTGCGCGCGCAGGAGGCGACGCGGCGTTTGCCCGTCATCATCATCTCGGCGCACGACGACGAGGAGCGAAAGGTCGGCGCGTTCGCCGCCGGGGCAGACGACTTCATCGTCAAACCAGCCACGCGACGCGAACTGCTGTTGCGCGTCAGCGCCCAGATTGAAGCGGCGGAGCGCGAGAGCGCGCTCGTCGGCAGCAACCGTGAGTTGGGGTTTTTGGCCGACCTGGGGCGCGGCCTGCTCGTCGCGCTCGAACCCTTGCAAGTAGTCCGCCGCGTGGCGGGCGCAACCTACGAAGCCGCCAACGCTTCGCTCTGCGCGGCCATGCTGGAGGCGCAAACTTTCGACGACGCCAACACGCACGGGACGGACGCGCAGCAGGCGGCGACGCCGGACGTGCAGCAGGCGGCGGTCTGCGTCTTTGATCGCGAAGGCAGCGCGGAGGGCGATGCGTTAATTGACACGACGAAGTTGAACGCATGGCTCGCCTCGAACCCGCAGGCGGCGGTGCGTCTGGAAAAGCGCGCGGAGTTTTTCATGCGCGACGCGCAGCATCGCGTCGAGTATGTCGCGCCGCTCCGCTTCGGCGGTCGCGCGCTCGGCGCGCTCATCGCGGCCTACGACCGCGCGCAGGATTGCGGCGAAACGGAGAGCCGACTCATAGACGCGGCGGCGCAGCAGGGCGCGCTCGCCGCGCACATCTCTTCGCTCTACGAAGCGGCGCGCGCTTCGTCCGCGAGCCTCGCCAAAGAAGTCGAACGGCGCACCGCCGAAGCCGAAGCGCAGAGGCGTTTTACCGAAGCCATCATCGACACGCTGCCCGTCTCGCTCTACGCGGTCAACCGCGACTACCAGATCGTCGCCTGGAATCGCAACCGCGAGCTCGGCGGGCAGGGCATCCCGCGCGGGCAGGCTCTGGGGCGCAACATCTTCGACGTGCTCACGCGCCAGCCGCGCGAAACTCTGGAACGCGAATTCCGGCGCGCCTTCGAGACCGGACGCATCGAACGCATCGAGCAGGAATCAACCGCCGCCGACGGCACGGCGAAACACTGGCTCGTCAGCAAAGTCCCGATGCGCGTCGAGGGCGATGCCGTGTCGCACGTCATCACGGTCGGCGAAGACATCACCACGCGCGTCGAAGCGAACCGCGCCGTCGCGCGCACGGAAAAATTGGCGGCGGTCGGGCGTCTCGCCGCAGGGGTCGTGCACGAGATCAACAACCCGCTCGCCACCATCGCCGCCTGCGCGGAGGCTCTGGAGACGCGCGTGGGCGAGGGCGCTTTCGGACAGTCTGCGGAAGTCGAAGACTTGCGCGAATACCTGTCGCTGATTCGCAGCGAGGCTTTTCGTTGTAAGACGATCACGAACGGGTTGCTGGATTTCAGTCGCAACCGCGCGGGGCAACATGCGCCCGTCGAGTTGGGCGAAGTGTTGGAGGCGGCGGCGCGTTTGCTTCGTCACCAGAAGCGCAGCCGCAACGTAGAGATCACGGTTGACGCGCAGTCGGACGTGGCATCCGTGTCGGGCGACGCGGGGCAGTTGCAGCAGGCCGTCATTATCCTCGCCGAGAACGCGATTGACGCGATGCCGCAAGGCGGGACGCTTCTTTTGCGCGCGCAGGCGGAAGGCGCGGGCGTGCGCATAGAGGTTTGCGACACGGGCGTAGGCATCCCGCAGGAAAATCTGGCGCGCATCTTCGATCCGTTTTTTACGACGAAAGAGGTCGGGCAAGGGACGGGTCTTGGGCTGGCGGTCTGTTATGGTATTGTGGCGGAACACGGGGGGCGCGTGGCGGTGGATTCGGTCGTCGGGCGGGGGACGACTTTCACGCTGACGCTGCCCTCGCTCAGTGAAGAACGATTGGACGGAGGCCGAACGAGTTGAGCACCACGTTGCCGAGCAGAATCTTAGTGGCCGAAGACGAAGCGAACCTTCGTCTCGTGTTGCAAAAGGAACTACAGAGGCAGGGACATGAGGTGCGCGTTGCGCCCGACGGCGAGGCCGCCTTGCGCCTCCTGGAAGAGAGCAACGTTGACGTGCTCCTGTGCGACATCAACATGCCGCGCATGGACGGGCTGGAACTTCTGCGCCGCGTACACCAGCGACCGAACCCGCCCGAAGTGATCATGCTGACGGGGCACGCCACCGTCGAGACGGCCATCGAGGCGATGAAACTCGGCGCTTACGACTACCTCTCGAAGCCCTACCACATCAACGAACTCGACACACTCGTCACGCGCGCGGCTGAAAAGCGTCGCCTGCGCGTTGACAACCAACGCCTGCGCGCGCAGATCGCGCGTCAATCGGAGATGCCGGAGATCGTGCACGTCTCCGCCGCGATGCGCGAGGCTCTGCGTCTCGTCGAGCGCGTTGCGCCGTCTGACGCGTCCGTACTTATAACGGGTGAGTCGGGCACGGGCAAAGAGTTGATCGCGCACGCCATACACCGCCTCTCGCAGCGCAAGGACGGCTCGTTCATTGATCTCAACTGCGCGGCGTTTCAAGAGTCGCTTTTGGAATCCGAACTCTTCGGCTACGAGGCGGGCGCGTTCTCCGGCGCGAAGGGGCGCAAGCTCGGCCTCTTTGAGCTCGCAGACAACGGCACGCTCTTTCTGGACGAAGTGACGGAACTGCCCGCGCCCTTGCAGTCGAAACTTTTGCGCGCGATTGAGACGCAGACGTTCTACCGCGTCGGCGCGGTGCGCAAAGTGCAAGTCAACGTACGCATCATCGCGGCGACGAACCGCGACATGACGCAGGCCGTCTCCGACGGGAGTTTTCGCGCCGACCTGCTCTACCGCATCAACGGTTTCCAGATCAACCTCGCACCCTTGCGCGAACGCCCCGAAGACATCGAACCGCTCGCGCAGCACCTCATACGACAACTCGGCGGCCTGAACCCGCCCGAGATCACACAGGAAACACTCGCCGCCCTGAGCGCATACCCCTGGCCGGGGAACGTGCGCCAGTTGCGCAACTGCCTTGAGCGCGCCGTGCTGCTCGCCAACGACGGGCGCATCACGCCCGGCGAACTGCCGCCCGAAATCGTCAATCCCTCCACAGCGGCGACGACGGCGTTTGTGCCCGCCTACGCGGGCGCGTCTGCGCCTGCGGGCGCGGCGGTCGAAGGCGGAGGAAACGCCGTCGTGCAGCCGCCGCTACGCGAAGTCGAACGCCAGCAGATCGTCTCCGCGCTCGAACAGACCAACTGGCATCGAGGCAAGACCGCGGAAATCCTCGGCATCTCGCCCTCCACGCTTTACAGACGCCTGCGCGATTACAATTTGACGCGGCGCAGTTGAACTGCGGAAAGCGATCTTCAAACAAAGAAGCCGCGAATGGTCGCGGCTTCTTTGCGTTTGTGTAATTGTGATTCGCTTTAACTGCTGGTCGCTGCGCCCGTGTTCGCCGGGGTCTTTTCGAGCAAGCGCTCGGCGGCCTCCGCCTTTTCGCGTTGGCCTGTGCGGACGTAGAGCGTGATCAGTTGGCGCAGCACGTCGGAAGATGCGGGGTCGAGTTTGCGCGCGGCTTCGTAGTGCTTGATCGCGTCGCGGTCGCGCCCCGCTGCGGTGAGGAGTTCGGCTGTGCGCGTGCGCGCGTAGAATTCCCCGCCCGCGCGCTTGAACTCTTTGAAGGCGTTGTCGTACTTGCCGAGCCGACCGTAAACGAGCGCGAGGTTGTTGGCTATCTGTGTGTCTGCGGGCGCGAGGCGGGCGGCGGTTTTGAGTTGCGCGAGCGCCTCGTTGTAGCGGTCGTCGAGGTAGAGAGAGTGGCCGAGGTTGTTGACGACGCGCGCGGTGTGCGGCGCGACGGAAAGCGCGCGTTCGTAAAACTCGCGCGCTTGCTTGTGCTGCCCGCGACGGTCGTAGGCGAGGCCGAGCAAGTTATTCGCCTCGACTAAATCGGGGCCGGTGACGGCGGCGATGGACAACTCGGAGATGGCCTCGTTCGTGTAGCCGTTCGCCAGAAGCGCGCGCCCCTGCGAGAGCGGATCGCCCGCGACGCCTTCGATGTAGGGCGTGAAGCGGCGCGGCTCATAGTCGAAGGATTCGTCCGCTTTGTTAGCCGCGCGCGGCTGTGTAACTACCGCGGACGGAGTTGCGGCGACGACGGGCGGCGCGCTTCCTGTTTTCTCGCCTGCGCGCGCGGAGCGTGAGGCGCTTTCCGCAACTCTCGCGGGCTGTGATTGAGTGCGCGCGGGTTCTGTGCGCGGGGCAGTCGTTTGCGCTCCGGTAGTAACGTTAGGCTGAGCGACCTTCGCGTTATTAACTTGCGCGACATCCACGTTGTTCGCGATGCTCGCGTTGTTAACCTGCGCGACGCTCGCGTTGTTCGCCGAGACGACACTCGCATCGTTCGCGGCGGGCGCAACGGTTGCGTTCGTCGCCGGTGCCTCTTGTTTCTTGTTCTCTGGCGCTTTCACGCGCGCCGTCTTGTTGCTTTTACCGCCGCCGCCGAAAAGTTTGGCGAGGCCGCGAAAGGGCGCGCTGATGATGCGTACGAAGAGATTCGGTCGCTTCTTCACTCCCGCGCCCGCCGCTTCTTCTTGCGTCGTCTCGTCTTCCTCCGTCAATTCGACTTGAACTTCCGTTCGTACGTGCGACGGCGGCGCGCTCGCACGCGCGGGGCGCACGTCGGCGTCGTAGCCCGACGCTCGGAGCGGCGACAGCGAAGAGAAAAGAAGCGCGCAGGCGCAGGCGAGGTGTGTGACTTTGGAAAAACGCACAGAAGAATCCTTTCAGAACGATCTCTCGATGACGGCTGGTCGGCGGGCGCATTTTCACGCGCCGACGCGTGCGCGAAGAGTTTAGCAGAGAATCTTAGGGTAGTCAGGTTGGCAGGTTAAAAAAGAGCGTGCAGGGCGCGTGGCATGAAGGATTAGAAATTGCGAAGGCACGGACTGAGTGGATTCAGCCAGTGCCTTCGCAACGGGGAGAGCAAGAGAGATTAAGGGTGCAAGAGAGACTAAGGGTGCAAGAGAGGTTGGTCGTCGGTGCGGTTAAAGGTTTATGCCTGTTGTTGCTGTTGCTGCTGTTTGCGGCGGCGGTAGTAGAGACCGGCCAGGCCCGTGCCGAGCAGCGTCATCGTCGCGGGTTCGGGAACTGCCGCCGGAGAAGTGTAAATCTTGAGCGTGATGCCGTTGTTCCAGAAGTGGCAGTCGGGGTCGAAGCCGAACGCGACGTTGTTGCCGTTGTTGAGATAGCTGATGAGCGCGGCCAACTGCGTCTGGTTGAAGGTGAAGATGACGTTTTGCGTCGTCGCCACGCCGTTCGTGTCGGTGAACTGGCCGATCACGGTGCCCGTGTCGTTCACCAGCGGGTTGCTGCTGGCGAAGTAGTCGCCGATCTCCGTGACGGGCGATTGGTTCGCACTGGAAACATCTTGAATGGAGGTCACGCCGTTGACGGTCGCGGTGCGCGTGCCGCTCGCGGTGGCGAATGTGTTGGCCGAGTCGAACATGCGCACGAAGAGCGTGTTGGGGTTGGTGTCCCAGTTAGTGATGCTGCTGAAGGTGAGCGTTGCGCCGGTGACGGTGTGACCGGCGGGCACGCGTGTGGCGAGATTGACGTTATTGAGCTGCCACGTGTAGGCGCGGTGATGATCGAGATCAAACTGGTTGGGTCCGCCCGGATTAGAACCGGCGCTGCCCGCTGTGTCGGGCGCGGTGGCCGGTGCGCTGCCTATGACGATGGTGTCTGCGAAAGCAGAACCGGGCAGGCTGAAGATGACGAGCGCGGCAAGACCGATGAACAACTTTTTCAAGACGGGCTGAACCTCCTACGGCAACTTAACTGGTCGGGATTTGGACGGCTGACGAAACGGCCTGCAAATAGATATTGCTGGGGTTTTACAGGCGATTGAGAGACTTGATTGTTTCTCTATCGCTCCCAAAGTAAACGCCGACTGCCGGATGTTTTCCACAAAACACCCTTTGGCGAACGTATTAATTTTGTGAGGGTAAGCGAAGCGGTTTGCGTGAGTTCTTCAACGCGCGCTTTCATCGAAGGCGCGCCGGTACTTGTCCGGGATGCGCAGGGCACGGCGCGTGTCGAGATTCATGGCGACGTGAATTTGCGTGGCGCGCGCGCACAACGTCTGGTCGCTCGCGCGCCGCGCGCTGTACTCGAAGGTGGCGGAACTGTTGCGCGTCTCGGAGACGAAAATTTCCACGTCCACCGAGTCGCCGTAAACAAGCGGCGCGAAGAACTGCGTCTCCGTTTTAACGGTGGGAAAGCCGATACGCTCGTCCGTCAACAGCTTTCGATAACTGATCCCGCAGCGCGCGGCGAAGAACTCTTCGAGCGCGATGTGAAAGTAGTGGAAGATGTTCGGGTAGTAAACCAGCCCCGCCGGGTCTGTGTCGCCGAAGCGCACGGTGATGCGTGTGGTGAAGGGCATAGGGAAAGTGACGAGTGACAAGTGACGAGTGACAAGTTAAGCAGAGAGCTTTTTGTCGGGCTGAACGTTAACGTATGCAGCGTATGTCAGTTTGGGCGCGGGGAATGATTTCATAGTGATCGTTGTACTGCGCGCTGAAGCCCGTCACGGAGACGCGCTGGCCGGGCTGCAAGTTGCTCACGTTTATGCGCGTCGAAGCGTAGACGAACGCCTGCACTTCGCCGGAGCCGTCGTTGATGAAGATGCGATGGCCGTACGGCAAGTCGTTGCCGACGGGCTTCGTGATCGTGCCAGTGATTCGCGCGAGACGCCCTTCGGTCGCTTCGCCGACTCGTCCGGTTGAAACGGCCTCCGCGCGTACTTTGGTCCCGCGACCACGCGCCTTTACGTTGTGTGCATCAATCGGGTCGAGGACGAGTTCCCCGAAGCGGTCGGCGAGCAGCCCGGACACGCGCACCTGTTGGCCGACGCGTAGGCCGAGATTCGCGGCCATGCGGACGTAGAAGCCGCCGCTCCTGTCTTGAATGGCAAAGCCCTCGTCGTGCGTGCCCGATTTGAACGCGCCGGAGGGTACGGTGACGGAGCCTTCGACCGTAACGGGAGCGCCCGCAGACATCTTGCGCGCCTCGCCGATGGAGATGACTTCGGGGACGACGCGCGGGGCGTGATTCGCCTTCTGCGCGGCGACGGCGAGCAGGGCGGCGCAACCAATCGCCATGACGGCGGCGAGAACAGGTGCGGTAAATCGCTTCCGAGATTTGAACATTGAACCCTACGCGTCCTTTAGTTTCTTGCGATCAATCTTGCCGCGATCATTTTTCGGGAGCGACGTGACGAACTCGATCCAACGCGGATACTTGTAGAGCGCGAGATGCGTCTTGACGAACTCCTTGAGCGACTCGGCCAACTCCGCGGACGGCGCAAAATTTTCGCGCGGCACGACGAAGGCTTTCGGCTTGACGAGGCGATCGCCTGCATCATGGCCGACGACGGCGCATTCGAGAACGGCCTCGTGTTGCAGCAAGCAACCCTCTATCTCGACGGGCGCGACATAGACGCCCGACACTTTCAGCATGTCGTCCGTGCGCCCGTGATACCAGTAGTAGCCTTCGGCGTCCACGTGAAATTGATCGCCCGTCGTGCAGGAATCGCCCGCGAAAGTCTCCTTCGATTTCTCGTGCGCCTGCCAGTAGCAGAGCGCCGCCGAGTCGCCGCGTATGCGCAGCGTGCCCATCTCGCCCGTCGCCACCTCGCGCCCATCAGCGTCGATCACCTGCGCCTCGTAGCCCTCGACGATGCGCCCCAGGCTCCCGGGCTTCACGTCGCCCAGACGGTTCGTGATGTAGATGTGGAACATCTCCGCCGAGCCGATGCCGTCGAGTATTTCCACGCCGAAAGTTTTCATCCAGCGCTCGTACAACTCTATGGGCAGAGCCTCGCCCGCAGAGAGGCAGAAGCGCAAACTCGACAAATCGCGCGACGCCGCGCCTTCGAGGTTGAGCATGCCGTTAATCATCGTCGGCACGCTCGTCAAGACGGTCGGGCGGAAACGTTCGATCACTTCAAACAACTTTTCGGGCGTCGAACGCTCCGCGAAGAGCGCGGTCGCGCCGCCGACGGCGAACGGGAACAGAAGGTTCGTCCCCGTCGCGTAACCGAAAAACAGTTTCGGCACGGAGACGGTCAGATCGTTTTCGTTGATGCCGAGCACGCGCTTCGCGTAACACTCGGTGTTGAACGGCAGATCGTGTTGGAGATGCACCGCGCCCTTCGGGTGGCCGGTCGAGCCGGAAGTGAACAGCCAGATCGCGATGTCGTCCTTGTGCGTGTCGGCGGGCGTGAGTTCGTCGGGCATCGCCGCCGTCACTTCCGCGAACGACGTGAACTCGCCGCGCGCATCAAATTCACCGTGCCCGACCACGAGAACTTTCTGCAAGTGGCGCGCCCCGCGCGCGGCCTGCGCGAAAGTCTCTAAAAGCGTTTCATGTATGACGGCGACGCGTGCGCGCGTGTATTCGAGATAATAAACATAATCGGCGGCGGGCAAGAGCGGGTTGACCATCGTGATGACGGCACCGACGCGGCTCGCGCCGAACCAGACCCACGCAAACTCCGGGCAATCGGGCAACACGATGAGCACGCGGTCTTCCACGCGCACGCCGCATTCACGCACGAGCGCGTTGCCCGCGCGGTTCGACATGCGCACCGCCTCGCCGTAAGTGTATCGCTCGTCCTCGAAGTACAAACACACCTTGCCTTCGCGCCCCTCCTCCACGTTGTGATAGAGGAAGTAGTCACTCATGTTGAAGCGTTCGGGAAATTCGATATTCATAGCCATAACTTTTTAGTCGCAGGTTCGCATGAGCAAAAGTCGGATGATTAAACGCAGGCCGCGCGGTCTTTCATCAACGGCTCAAGAGGTTTCCTTCAACGCGCGCAGCGAAAACATGTGCGGCAACTCAACTTGCCAGCCGCTCAGACGGGTCTTGCCCGGCTCAAATTGGTCGGTCGTGAAG
>DATHBB010000118.1:0-7614 GCA_035296385.1 Pyrinomonadaceae bacterium
GATTCTTTCGCGCGTTGCGCCTGCGGCACGACGAGCGGGCAGAGGGCGACGGCGACGGCGAGCACGATGCCCGCGACGGCGACGCGTGTGCGGCGGGAAAATTTACGGCTGAGATTGCGCATGGCTTTGAACCTTGATTCGGAAGATCAGGCGGGACGATGTTTCGCGCCCCGCACACTGGAGTTCTTCGGCAGTCGGGCGTTCTGTGTGCCCTGTGTGTGGTGGGAGGGGCGACGGGGAAACGTCCGGGCGTAAACGGCCCGACCGGCGTGCTAAAGAATTTTAGTTAGGTGTCGCGCTGATCGGCCTTGCTGTAGTTTGGCCTCGGCAGCACGTTTCGGAATGAACTTCGCGGACGGGAGGCGACGCGGGCGCGGGCGTGAGTTTACCGTTGCTCGTCGCTGAATTTATAACCGATGCCCCAGACGGTGAGAACCATCTGCGGGTTTTCGGGGTTGTCTTCGATCTTGGCTCGCAGGCGGTTGATGTGCGAGTCAATGGTGCGGTCGTAGCCTTCGTAGGAGTAGTCCCAAATCTTCTCCAGAAGGTACTTGCGCGGAAAGACGCGACCCGGGTTCGAGGCGAAGAGTCGCAGCAGTTCAAACTCTTTCGGGGTGAGTTCGACCGGTCGGTCGCCGACGGTCACTTCGCGTTTCGCCGGATCGATGCGGAGTTTGCCGCGCGTGATGAGCGACTCGTCTCCCGCGCTCTGGCTGCGCGAAGCGATCTGCACGCGCCTGAGCACGCTCTTGATGCGCGCGTCGAGTTCGCGCAAATTGAACGGCTTGGTGATGTAGTCGTCCGCGCCCATCTCCAGGCCGAGCACCTTGTCAACCACGTCGTCTTTGGCCGTCAACATGAGGATCGGGATGGAGGGAGCCTTCTCCCTGAGTTCGCGGCAGACGGCGAGGCCGTCCATTTTCGGCAGCATCAGATCGAGGATGATGGCGTCGGGCTGATCCTGCAAGGCCGACTCGACTCCGGCCACGCCGTCGGCGGCGCTGCGCACGTTATAGCCGGTTTTTGAGAAATATTCGGTGATCGCGGTCGAAATATTCTCGTCGTCTTCGATCACGAGGAGCGTCATTTTGCGGTCAACAGATTCCGGCTCTTCGCCCTCTACGTCTCTGGCGCGCGGATTGTTGGCGGCGGGTTTAGTTGACATCAAGGCTGTAAGTTTAACGCAGGAGCCAAGGGGGATCAGTTAAGTGGTACGACTTGCCGGAAGCGCTAACGCGCCCCGACTGTCGAGAATATTACAGGACAACCGGCCTAAACTCAAGCATTAAGTTAGCACGTGGCGACAGCACGCGCCCCACAGCGTGCCCCCGCACGCCCCGCGCGCGCGCTGAGAGTCCGGCTTGCAACAGTTTTCCCCAGCGGCTATAAGAATTACGGATTCGACCGAACACGAGCCGTGCGTCCGCGCCTCCCGCGCCGCGAATGCATCGCCTCGCTAAACTCAAACGCACGACTTTGCGCCCCGCACGCGACGCTCGAACCGGTAGCGTCCAAAACTTCATTGAGAGGTGAAAGAACATGACCCCCGCCGAGCGACAAAAACTGATCGCGCAATACGAAAACGGGTTCGACGAAGTCGGACGCGCCCTCGCAGGCTTCCCTCCCGAACAACTGACCGCCCGGCCCATCCCCGGCAAATGGAGCGCCTGCGAGATCGTCCAGCACCTCGCCGACAGCGAAATGCGCGCCGCCATACGCCTGCGCCAACTGCTCGCCGAAGACCGCCCCGCAATCCAATCCTACGACCAGGAAGCTTACGCCGAACGCCTCAACTACAACGCGCGCGACATCGCCCCCGCCCTCGACGCTTTCCGCGCCGCGCGCTCCACCACCGCGCAACTCCTCGCACACATGACCGACGCCGACTGGGCGCGCGAAGGCACGCACCCCGAACACACGCGCTACACCGCAGACAACTGGCTCGAAATCTACGCCGCCCACGCTCACAACCACGCCGCCCAAATACGTCGCCTGCGCGATGCGTTAAATGCATAGAGCAGACGTCAGAGGTCAGAGGTTAGAGGTTAGTAAGAAGCAGTCTTAATTTTTCTTTCACTGATCTCTGACCTCTAACCTCTGACCTCTGTATCTTGACAAAGCGGCGGAGCGCGAGCACAATCCCCGCTCGTTAGCGTAGGCGCGCCGCCATATAGAGAGCATTTCAAACCCGACCCGTAAAGCGAGACTTCATGCCCGTCGTCCCTGCCACTGTCAGCGAAACCTCTCTCGAAGGTCTACGGTTGGTCAGACGCGGCAAGGTGCGTGATGTCTATGCGGTTGACGACGTGCGTCTGCTCATCGTCGCCACGGATCGCATCTCCGCCTTCGATTGCATTCTCCCCACGCAGATCGCGCGCAAAGGCGAAGTGCTCACGGCGCTCTCGCGCTTCTGGTTCGCCCGACTCGCGCACATCACCAAAAATCACTTGCTCACAACCGACATCGAAGAGATGCCTGACGGCTTGCGCGCACACGCCGACGCCTTGCGCGGACGTTCGATGCTCGTACGGCGCACGGAAGTCTTTCCCGTCGAATGCGTCGTGCGCGGTTATCTCGCCGGTTCGGGCTGGAAAGATTACGTGCGCACGGGCGAAATCTGCGGCCACAAATTGCCCGAAGGCTTGCGCGAATCCGACGCGCTTCCCGAACCGATATTTACGCCCGCCACCAAAGCCGAGGAGGGACACGACGAAAACATCGGCGAGGCGCGCATGTCCGAGATCGTCGGCGCGGAGACGACCGCGCGACTGCGCGCCACTTCCCTCGCGCTCTACCGCGAGGCCGAATCTTACGCGCGCGCGCGCGGCATCATCATCGCCGACACTAAGTTCGAGTTCGGGCGAGACGCGGAGGGCGAGATCATCTTGATTGATGAAGCGTTGACGCCCGACTCGTCGCGCTTCTGGCCGCTCGACAAGTACGAAGCGGGGGAGGCGCAAGCCTCCTTCGACAAGCAATACGTGCGCGACTATCTGGAAACGCTCGACTGGGACAAACGACCGCCCGCGCCGCCGCTGCCACCCGAAGTCGCTGCGGCGACCACCGCACGCTACCTCGAAGCCTACAGGCTTCTCACCGGCAGCGACCTGGGAACTACAGAGGTCAGAGGTTAGAGGTCGGAGGTCAGTTAAAAATTAGTTGAAGTTAGTTTGATAACAATGGCCGAAGTCTTAACTCAGCTCTTTACTAACCTCTGACCTCTAACCTCTGACCTCTGCTGTTGTATGACTTTCTTCGACTTGATTGTGCTCATGCTGGTAGGGGCTTCGCTCGTCGCGGGCGCGTTGCGCGGGTTCGTGCGCGCGCTCGTCGCGACGCTGGCGATGTTCGCGGGCGTCGTCGTCGCCGCGCAAATGTATGAGACGGCGGGCGCTGCCCTGCGTGCGCTGAATCTGGTCGAGTCGAACGCGGCGGCGGGCGCGTTCGGATTTTTGTTGATCGTAGGCCTGGCGCTCGCGCTCGGGTTTGTGGCCGGGCAGTTGCTGAAGGGCGGCCTCAAGCGCGCGAAACTCGAATGGATGGATCGCGCGCTCGGCGCTCTCTTCGGATTTGTGCGCGGGATGGCTGTGTGCTCGGTCGTCTATCTGGCGCTCACGGCTTTTCCCTTACGCCTCTCGACGGTCGAGGAAGCGCGCACCGCGCCCGCGCTCGCGGAGGGCGCGAAGCTCATTTCGTGGTTGACTTCCTCAGACATGCGCGCTCGCTTTCAGGACGAGTACAGGCGTCTGACGACTTGAAATTTACAGGTTTACTGAATCCATGCGAGATTGACACTTTACTGTAGAGACTATTTGGAGACGACATGCAGATGCGTACACGCCTCGAAGCGCTGATAGACGAAATGCTGGACGGACAGATCATGCTCGACGAAGCCGTCGCCGAATTCGAAAAGCTCTACATACAGAAAGCGCTCGCACGTCACAAAGAACACCTCTCGCGCACCGCCGCCACGCTCGGCATACACCGCAACACGCTCTCCAAGCGCGTCGCCACCTACCGCACGCAGGAACGCTCCCTCAACGCCTCGCGCACCAAAGGGCGCACAGACCGCAAACCCTCCACGTCCCGTCAACGCCAGTAAAAATCCTTAAATTCCCGCCAAAAAGCCGATTTTTTCAAATATTCCGCAGAAATCTGAGTCCGAAACGCTCAGATTTCTGCGTCGCCTCGTTGACAAGTCCCGCGCAAACGCTATATTCTTAGCACTCGCTTCCAGAGAGTGCCAGAAAGAGTTGCCGCCTCAAGTCGTTATCCAGAAGCTACCGGCAGGCTTTCGAGCGCGCTCTCGTAGCGGGCGAGACCTAAGTTCTACACATTTGATTTTTGCAATCAAAACACCCTGAAATTCGTTGGTGAAATCTGAAAGGAGCAGTTCTTTATGGCGATAAACATCAGACCGCTGCAAGATCGTGTCATCGTGAAGCGGATCGAAGAAGGCGAGCAGGTGCGCGGCGGGATCATCATCCCCGACAGCGCGAAAGAGAAACCGCAGGAAGGCGAAGTGATCGCCGTCGGCGAGGGCAAGTACAAGGACGACGGCACGCGCCAGACCTTGGATGTGCAGGTCGGCGACCGCGTCTTGTTCGGCAAGTACAGCGGCTCGGAGATCAAGCTCGACGGCGAGGAGTTCTTGATCATGCGCGAGGACGACATTCTCGGCATCATCGCGCGCGCGGGCGCGCAGGCAGGCGGCGGCGGCAAAAAAGGCAGCAAGTAGTTCCCCGCGAGGGAGAACGCTCGCGTGCTTTGGCCGAAAAGCTATCGCGCTCTAGCCGAAACGCTGCTGCGCCGTAGCTGCAACGCTATCGCGCTTTGGCGGAGAGACGCTATCGCGCTTTGGCCGAAACGCTATCGCTTTTGTGTTGATTGAAGATTCAGAAAATTTTGAGGAGATAAAGATTTATGGCGAAACAAGTAATTCACGGCGAGGAGTCGCGCGCGGCGATTTTGCGCGGCGTCAACCAGCTTGCCGACGCGGTCAAGATCACACTCGGCCCGAAGGGGCGTAACGTCGTGCTTGATAAAAAATTCGGCTCGCCCACGATCACCAAAGACGGCGTGACGGTGGCGAAAGAGATCGAGTTGAAGGATTCGCTCGAAAACATGGGCGCGCAGATGGTGCGCGAAGTGGCCTCGAAGACCTCGGACATCGCGGGCGACGGCACGACCACCGCGACCGTCCTCGCGCAAGCCATCTTCCGTGAGGGCGTGAAGACCGTGGCGGCGGGCGCGAACCCGATGGCCCTGAAGCGCGGCATTGATAAGGCCGTGGCTCAGGCGGTCAAAGAAATTCAGCGCATGAAGAAGGACGTGAAGGGCGACATGATCGCGCAGGTCGGCACGATCTCCGCGAACGGCGACACGACCATCGGCGAGTTGATCGCCGAGGCGATGAAGACTGTCGGCAAAGACGGCGTCATCACGGTCGAAGAGTCGCGCACGATGGACACTTCGCTCGACGTAGTCGAAGGCATGCAGTTTGATCGCGGCTACCTCTCGCCCTACTTCGTGACCGACCCCGAACGCATGGAAGCGGTGCTCGACAACCCGTTCGTTCTGATCAACGAAAAGAAGATCAGTTCGATGAAAGATTTGCTGCCGCTCTTGGAGCAGGTGGCGAAGATGGGCAAGCCGCTCCTGATCATCGCGGAAGACGTGGAAGGCGAAGCGCTCGCCACGCTCGTCGTCAACAAACTGCGCGGCACTTTGAACGTCGCGGCGGTCAAAGCGCCGGGCTTCGGCGACCGTCGTAAGGCGATGCTCGAAGACATCGCGATCCTGACGGGCGGCAGAGTGATCTCGGAAGACCTCGGCATCAAGTTGGAGAACGTGCAGGTCTCCGACCTCGGACGCGCGAAGAAGATCACGGTTGACAAGGACAACACGACCGTGGTTGAAGGCGCGGGCAAAGACTCGGACATCGCCGGACGCGTGAAGACCTTGAAGGCGCAGATCGAAGACAGCACTTCGGACTACGACCGAGAGAAGATGCAGGAGCGTCTGGCGAAACTCGTCGGCGGCGTCGCGGTGATTCGCGTCGGCGCGGCGACCGAGACGGAGCTTAAAGAGAAGAAAGCACGCGTCGAAGACGCGATGCACGCCACACGTGCGGCGGTCGAGGAAGGCATCGTCCCCGGCGGCGGCGTGGCGCTCGTGCGCGCTGCGAAGGCGCTTGAGAAGTTCCGCGCCAACAAGGAAGGCGAAGGCGATGCGGACGAGCAGATCGGCGTCACCATCGTCCGGCGCGCGCTCGAAGAACCGCTCCGCCAGATCGTGCAGAACGCGGGCAAAGAGGGCGCGGTCATCGTCGAGAAGGTGCGCGAGTCGAAGAAGGACTCCTACGGCTTCAACGCCGCGACCGAAGAGTTTGAAGACCTCGTCGAGTCGGGCGTGATTGACCCTGCAAAAGTCACGCGCAGTGCGCTGCAAAACGCGGCTTCCATCGCGGGCTTGATGCTCACGACCGAAGCGCTCGTCTCGGAGCTTCCCGACGACGACAAAGCCCCCGCGATGGGCGGCGGCGGCATGGGCGGCATGGGCGGCGGCATGGGCATGTAACAAAAGCCCGTCCCACCAAACGGACAACAAGAGCGGCTTCGTTCCACGCGAACGGAGCCGCTTTCGTTTGCGCTGGATAGACGCTTGATGCAGGCGCGTAAGAAGAAAGGCGGAAACAAGTAACGAGTTTTAACACTGGAACTATGCGTTAGATGCTCCTACAATGTTTACTTATGCCGACTGTTTTACGAGCAGGCCCATATCGTATCTATTTTTACAGCCATGAGCCGAACGAACCGCCGCATGTGCATATAGATCGTGAGAAATTTTCCGCTAAATTTTGGTTGAATCCTGTAAGGTTTGAGCGTAGTGTCGGTTTTAGTTCTAGGGAATTAAGACAAATAGAGCAGCTAATCAGAAAACACGATTCCGAATTGTTGGAGGCATGGAATGAGTACTTTGGCGTTGGCGGCAGATGAACGCATCGCAGATGTGGAAGTCACCGAAGACGAATTAAGAGTGCGCTTGATGGACGGGCGGACGATCTCTGTCCCGCTGGTGTGGTATCCGCGTCTCTTGAATGCCTCCGTCGAGCAAAGACAAAACTGGCAAATTATTGGTGGCGGCTATGGTCTTCATTGGGAAGACGTAGATGAAGATTTGAGCACGGAGGGGTTGTTACGTGGCGCGCCCGCGCCGAGTGGATAAATGAAGTCCCGTTAGGGACGATTGATAGTAGCCCAGCGATTTATCGCTGGTAGAGGATGCCAAAGAAAGCATAGAGTCCCGTAGGGACGATTGAATGATGAATAATTTCAATCGTCCCTACGGGACTCTACGCACATTAACGCTCGTTGTTCCCAGCCATAAATGGCTGGGCTATTCTCAATCGTCCCTACAGGACGATCATAGGCTTGCTTTGCAAATGACTTCTAAGGCTTCTTGCCTTCCACCCACGCGGGAGTGAAGTTTGAGTTGACGAGCCAGATGACGGGGGCGACCATCGAGTTGATGGCGCGGGTCATGTGGGGGAAGTCTATGTGGGCGATGTCGTCGGAGGGTTGGTGGTATTCGGGGTGGAGTCCGAAGCTGGAA
>DATHBB010000119.1:0-19060 GCA_035296385.1 Pyrinomonadaceae bacterium
CGTTTGTGCTGAGTTAAAAAGATGAACCTGTGTCTCGCATTTCAAATCGCTCAGGCCGCGTCGCCTGACATCAACTTCACGCTCATCCTGCCGGAGATGATCATCTCCGTCGCGGGCGTGCTGATCATGCTCGTCGATGCGTTCACGCGCCGCTCGAACCAGCGCTGGGCGACGGGCTTGCTCTCGCTCGCGGGACTAACTGCCGCCGCCGCCGTCTGCTTCTGGCTCTGGAACGATCAGACGACGGCGCGCGAAGCCTTCAACGGCATGATCGTGCTCGACCGCATGCGGCTCTCCTTCACGCTCGTCTTCCTCGTCGTCTCCGCGCTCACCGTGCTCATCTCTATGATCTGGGTCGAGTGGGAACACTTGCCCGCCGGTGAGTTTCATTCGCTGTTGATGTTCGCCACCGTCGGGATGATGCTGATGGCTTCGGGCGGCGACCTCGTGATCATCTTTCTCGGTCTGGAACTGCTCTCCATCGCCACCTATGTGATGGCCGGATTCCGCCGCACGGATTTGCGCTCGAACGAATCCTCGATGAAGTATTTCATCCTGGGCTCGTTCTCGTCCGCGTTCCTGCTCTACGGCATCGCGCTCGTCTACGGCGGGACATCGCTCGCGAACGGCGGCGCGGGCACGACCAACATCAAAGAACTCGCGCTCAGGGTCGGCGCGGATAACGCGCTGGCCTATCCCGCGCTGCTCTACGCGGGCGCGGCGCTGATGCTCGTCGGCTTCGGCTTCAAGATCGCCACCGCGCCGTTCCACGTCTGGACGCCCGACGTTTATGAGGGCGCACCCACGCCCGTCACGGCCTTCATGGCCGCCGGGCCGAAGGCTTCCGGCTTCGCGGCCTTCATGCGCGTCTTCCTCTTCGGCTTCCCCTTCATCGCCGCCACCACGAACGCCGCGCAAATCCATTCCGCCTGGATGAACGCCCTCTGGCTGCTCGCGATTTTAACGATGTCGGTCGGCAACCTCGCCGCGCTCGTGCAGACGAACGTTAAACGCATGCTCGCCTACTCGTCGATCGCGCACGCGGGCTACGCGCTCGTCGGCTTCATCGCGGCGGGGCAGGCGAGAGACGAGGCGCTGCAAAACGAGGCCATCGCCGCCGTCGTCTTCTACCTGCTGGCCTATGCCGTGATGAACCTCGGCGCGTTCGCCGTCGTCACGCTCATCGCGCGCAGCGGCGACCGCCGCACAGAGATCGAAGACTACAACGGCATCGGCTTCACCGCGCCCGCGCTCTCCTTCGCGCTCGCGCTTTTTCTTCTCAGCCTGCTCGGCATCCCGCTCACCGCCGGATTCATGGGCAAGGTGATGGTCTTCCGCGCTGCGCTCGATCAAGGCTTCGTCGCGCTCGTCGTCATCGGCGTTCTCAACACGGCGATTTCGGTATATTATTACCTGCGCCTCATCGTCGTGATGTTCTTCCGCGAACGCTCGACCGCGTGGAGCGCGCCCGCCGTGCCCGTCAGCGTCGCGCTGGCGATCATCATCACGGCGCTCGGAGTTTTTTATCTGGGAATTTTTCCGGGTCACGTGCTGGATGCCTTCCGCGACTCGCAACAAGCCGTCAGTCAATTAAAGTGACGAGTGACGAGTGACGAGTGACAAGTTAAAAGCAAACAACTTGTTTTATTCTTGCTTGTCACCTGTCACTCGTCACTCGTCACTGTTCTATGTCGTCTGCGACGAAGAGCGTTGGGAAGTCGGGCGCGCCGGACTCGACCGCCGCAGCGAAGACGGCGCGCGCGTCCGGCTCCCTCGAAGCGCTCGCCGCGCAGATTAAAGAAACGCTTGGCGAATCGTGGTTGCCGCGTTATTATCGTGAGCGGATTTTGACTCTGCGCACGCGTGCTCACCAATTGCAGGCCGCCTCAGCGAAACCCGAACAAGTTAACGTGCAACACACGCTACTCGGCGTCGAATTAAAGATCGGACGACGCCGTATCAGTTGCCCCGATCTGGCGACCGCCCGCTACCTGGCGACGTTCGCACGCGCGGGCTGCACGGCGGTGGCCGTCCCCTACGACATCTCGCGGATTTCCCTGCTCGCAGACGAACTTGAATCCGGTTGGCAGCGCATGCTGCTGCTCGTCGAACATCTGGCGGGCGCGCGCTCTAAGGCTTACCGCACGCGCCTGCGCAACGCCCTCGTCGGGGACGCGCGCCGCGAAATAGGAGAGGCCGGAGCCGGCACACTTATTCCACAATTCAACCAGAATACGAAACAACGACGGCGCGGCGTTTGAACATCTAATCCCGAACTGGTAAATTATTTTTGATGATGCAAGAAGTTAAAGAGACAATCACGCCAATCGATCAAGAGGAACCGCTTCCATTCCCCTTCAACCAACGCAGTTTTTGCCGCTTCGAGCCGATTGAAAAGCGCATCGAATCGATCCGCGTGCTTGTCATAGACGATCTGCTGCGCGACGAAAACGATCTCTCCGAACTGGCCGTTCGCGAGTGGGGGCGTCGTGCCAAGACGCACCTCCAACGCGAGCGGCAGATCGCTGGATTAGCCGTCTCAAATATTCGCAACAACATCTCGCGCCTCGTACGCAAGCCCGAGTCGCACGTCGCGCACGTCTCGGAAGTGGCCGAGGCGGTGGCCGAGTTCGAGCCGCAGGCCATAGTTTTGAGCGGCACGCTCCGCGACTTCGACTACTATCACCCGCGCGTCATCGAAAACTTCGGTCGCTTCATACGCACCACAAAGATTCCAGTGCTCGGCATTTGCGGCGGGCATCAGCTCGTCGGACTCGGTTTCGGAGCGCGCGTCGTGACGCTCGACAACCGCGAGCAGCACGAGAATCGCAACGGGCGACCCTTCGAGTACCAATACCGCTTCATACGCATCACCGACCCCGAGGACCCGATCTTTGAGGGCGTCAGCGACCGCGAATCGGGCATCTGGCAGGACTACACCATCGAAGCCTGCATCCTGCGCGTCTGGCAGAATCACGGCCTCCAGCTCGACCACGTGCCCGAAGGCTTCAAACTCCTCGCCACCGCCTACTTCTGTCGCAACCAGATGATGGTCAAACGCGGCGGCGGGCAGTTGATCTACACCGTGCAGTTCCACCTCGAAAAATCTTTCGAGGACTGGGACAAGACGCGCGCCACGCGTTGGGAACATCCGAACGAGTCGCGCGACGGGCGCATCATCTTCGAGAACTTCATGCGCGAAGCGCTCAACCACGCGGCCTAAATTATTTCGCTTTAGCGAGACACACGAAAGCCTCCGGCAATCGCACCGGAGGCTTTTTACGTTTACTGGAAGTAACTTCGGAGATGCCGCACGCGTCAGAGGACGGGCACGTTCTCCATAGTACGCTGGATGAGGCGATCAACCACGGCTTCGAGACTGCTGGTCTCAGCGAAAACTTGCAGTTGCTCGTCGGCGGACGTGCCGCGCTCCAGGATGGTGTGAATGTGTTCGACCTCTTTGCGCGAGCCGAGATCGTCAAGCACCTCGTCAACGAATTCGAGCAGTTCGAGTATGAGATCGCGCGTCGGCACCTCCTTCTGCTTGCCGAAATCGATCATCTTGCCCTGCAAGCCCCAGCGCACCGCGCGCCATTTGTTCTCCTGAATCAACGCGCGTCGGTAGAGCCGGAAGCCGAGATTTTTCTCGATCAGTTTGTCGAGGCGCGCGACGATGGCCTGAAACAGCGCGGCGATGGCAATCGTGTCGTCAACACGCGTCGGGATGTCGCAGACGCGAAATTCGAGCGTCTCGAAAAACGGGTGCGGGCGCACGTCCCACCAGATTTTTTTCGGGTTGCTGATGGAGTTCGTGTCGAGCAGGAGTTGGATGTAGCGCTGGAACGAGACGTAAGAGTCGTAGTGATCGGGGATGTCCGTGCGCGGAAACTTCTTGAAGACTTCGGAGCGGTAAGACTTCAACCCCGTGTTGATGCCGAGCCAGAAGGGCGAAGAAGTGGTCAGCGCCAGGACGTGCGGCAGGAAATAGCGCGCGGCGTTCATGATGTGAATCTGCCGCTCACGGTCTTTGATGCCGACGTGGACGTGCAGGCCGAAGATCAGGAGCGAGCGCGCGACCATCTGTAGCTCTTCGATGAGGAGCGTGTAGTGCGGGTCGTCGTAAATTTTCTGCTCGCTCCACTTCGAGATCGGGTGCGTAGAGGCCGCAACGACTTCGAGGCCGTTCTTGCGCGCGAGTGAAGAGACGATGCCACGCAAATTCGTGATGTCGGTGCGCGCCTCCTGAATGTTGTGGCAGATGCCCGTGCCGACTTCGATCATTGACTGGATCATCTCCGGCTTGATCTTCTCGCCAAGCAGCATCTTCCCTTCCTCAAGCATTTCCGAGACGTGCGAGCGCAACTCGCGCGTCTGCGGGTCAACGATCTGAAATTCTTCTTCGATGCCAAGTGTGTATTGCTCGAACATACGTTTTCGCTCTCCTTACAAGACCCGACATGAGTTGAGCTATTGGGGGAAGAATCAGAAAACTTCAAACGCGCCACGGGCGCTCACTCCATCGAACGCGCCAAACTCTCTCTAAGCGAGCATCGCTTTGATCGCGCGCCAATCCGGCGTCTCGCCTTGCACCACCTCGCGCCACAGGTGTCGGAGCGCGCTGAGCGGGTTGGCGAGCGGCGAGTACAAATCGAAATGTACCCCCCAGAGCGGGGCGACCGTACGCATGCGCAAAAAATGTAGCACGGCGCTCGAACGCCCGATCTCGTAGAAGCCTTCTGCGGTATCACTGTGCGCGGCGAAGCGCGTCGTGAATCTGCGATGTTTCGCCAGCAACGCGGTAAGTTCGCCGCGCGCTCGAAAATCCATGCCGACGCCGCCGAGACCGTAAACGTTCCCGACGCTTTCGATCTCGCCCAACAAATTCAAATCTTTCAGGCGGCCTACGAAGAGCAGTAACGCCTGTTGCTTGTCCACGTCGAGCACGTCGAACGCATCGCGGTCGGCTGCGTGCCCGTACAAGCCTTCGAGCTTATGAGCTAAATCGGCGCGCAGGGCTTCGGGCAGTTCATCCCAGCGTAACTTTGCTTCGCCGCTCGCATTGTTCATTAACTTTCGCGCTGGAGCGCGCGCAGCATCGTCGCGCGATCCTTTTCCGTCAACCCTTGAAATCGCACGCCCACGCCGAGGCCGGGGTTGCTATAGACCACTTCGGCGTTGACCACGACATCGCCTTCCTCGAACGGGAGGCGCAACGTCAGGAGGCCGCCTTCGGGCAATTCGGTATGCGTGTTCATGTAGAGGCCGCCGGGGCTGATGTCTTTCGTGCTGGCGACAGCCGTGCCGTCCGCGCCGTCGAAAAAGACATCGACGATGAGGCGCGAGCGGTCATACTGGCGTCGCTCGTCCGCGGGCAAATTCGACTCCGCATCAAATTCTTCGCTCATGCTCACAGTCTCCGTGCCGTATGGGTCTCCGGTGAGGAACGTTTATATCTTACCCGAAGTCGCCTGAGAGAGCGCGTCGCCCGTCTTTCGTCATCGAACGAACGAAAGGCCGTCGCGTCATGCGGCGCAACAGCCTCATGCCTTCTCGCTGATGATAAACGTCGGAACCATGCCGCCGCCCGAAGAGACGTTGGCGAGTTCGGTAAACGACAGGCGCGTGAAGGCCGACTTGACCTTGCCGAAGAACAGGAGCGGGTCGAGGTCAACGAGTTGCTCCGCAAACTCGAACGTGCCGTCGGGCTGCAAGGCCGGAAACGGCTCGCGCGCCGTGCTCACGCGTTCCTGCAAAAGGTAGTCGCCGTTTGCGAGCGCGTGGCGCAGCGCTTCGTCCCAACCGATCTCGTCCGTGTTCCAGCCGATGTAGATGCCGTGGCCGCCGTAGTCGTCGTTGGGCTTGAGGACGAGGCGGTCGCGCGAGTTGGCGGCAAACTCCAGCAGGTCGATTTCTTCGCCGTAGTGGTCGGTTCGCTCGGCGCGCACCTTGCGCGTCCAGGGGACGTGCGCGCGTATGGCGGCGCGCTCCTCCTCCGTGAAGAGGTGCGCGTAGCGTTCGTTGGTGAGCACGGCGAAGAGTGCTTTTTTGTGAATCAACTTGGAGCGGAAACTGTTGACCATGCAGATCGCGCCCGCGCGATAAGCGTCGAGGAGTGCGGGATACTCCTCCATGATCGGGATGTACTCGTTGACGAGCAGCCGCTTGTAAACGATGTCGATTTCGTCGGCGCCCGCGCGCAGGCGACCGCCGCTGAATTCCAACTCCTGCGGCGAGCAGACGATTGCGCGGTAGCCTTCGCTCGCGAAGTATTCCTGAAACAACTCGAACTCTTTTTGCGTCGGCAGGTCTTTCAGGTCAACGATGGCGATGAGCGGTTTGGTTTCCGGCTCGCGTCCCAGATATTCGGCGTGGGCGCGCAACAGCACTTCGAGCATGAACTGGCGTCCGTAGAGCGGGCGCACGTTGTAACGCTCGCCGAAGCGTTTCATCACGGGCAACTCGGAGAATATCTTGTAGGCGGCGTCAACGTAAGCGATGCCGGCGGGGCTTTCGCCGTTGAGTTCGACGAAACTGTAGGCGTCGTCCGTCAGGAACGAATCGAGGCGCGCGGTCGGCGAGACGGCAGTGTAGCCCGGGTCGATGCTGACGAGGTCGCGCTCCAACTCTGAGATGCCGAGTTCGTCCAGCAACTCGTCGTTGCCGACCGCCGCGTCCTTCACCTTCTGGATCGCGCCCCAGACCACTTCGCAGATGCGCTCGATGCGCGCGAAGTCGGTTTCGGTGACGAAGTGCGGGCGCAAGTAAGGCGACAAACGCCGCCCGCCGAAGATCAATTTCGCGCGCTCCAGGCCCTCGTCGAGCATCTTGCGCGACGCCTCGGCCAGATCATTATCCGCCAACAACTGGTGATAGTGCTCAACAGCTTCGTGTAGCATGCCGCTCCCGTGGGAAACTTTTGCGAAAGCGATTTGTAAATCAAGAACGAGTGTGCCGCTAGAGTATCACAATCGGGAAGGCAAAGGTAAAAGGGGAAACAAACTGACGGAGTCCTAAATTGATTTCAACTCCCTCTCTGCGCCCCCTCTGTGCTCTCTGTGTCTCTGTGGTGAGTGCTTTTGATAGACGCTCACCACAGAGACACAGAGAGCACAGAGGGGGCGCAGAGAGTTGAAAGCTGAAAGTAGGATGCTTCCACTCGCGTTAATTTCGCACCTCTCTACTGGGGGCTGTTTTGGCGTGATAAGTTGAAGGAAAATTTTTCGCCCGCGCGAAGGATGCCGAGCGAGAGGTCTGTGTCGTAATCTGCGGGGAAGTTCCAGCCCGTGTCGGAAAAGATTTGCCCGTTGATCGACTCGATGATGTCGCCCGGCTGAATTCTGCTGTGCGCGGCGGCGCTCCCAGGGCGCACGGATATGACGAGCAGCCCGTTCTTCTGATTCGTCCCCAGCAGATTCGTCGCCGACGGCGCAATGCGCATGGCTTCCAATCCGAAAGTCAGGAGCGGCCTGACGGCGAGACCGCTGTAAGCCTCGCTCGCCGCGCGATAACGCGCCTCGGCTTCGGCCACGCGCGCGCGCATAAGTTCGTAATCGGCGGAAACTTTCTGCGCCTGTTCCAGCGCCTGCTGATGTTGCACCTGCAAGCGCTTCAACTCTTCCCTCAACTTCATCCGCGCCGCTTCAGGAGGCGCGCCGCCCTGAAGACGCTTGCTCTCAAGTTCAAACCGGCGCATGGCCGCCTCGAAGCGACGCACATTTTCCTCCGAGGTACGGAGGGTAAAGTGTTTCGTGCGCAAGTCTGCCTGCGCGGCGCGGAGTTCGGCGCGCGCCGTGTCCAGACCCGGGCTTGGCGATTCGCTGAGACGCACGGGCAAGTTGAGCGGCGCGCTCTGCGCGCGGAGCACCGTGAAGTTGGCGAGCGTGTTGCCGCCGAGTTCGTTGATCATCGAAGACATGTCTTCGATGCTGCGCACGTCATGTCGCCCGATGCGCGAGACGACATCGCCGGGGCGCAGGCCCGCGCGCGCGGCGGGCGTGCCCGGAGCAACCGAAGTCAAGAGCACGCCGCGCTGCTGGCTCATCAACAGGCGTGCCTGTTCGAGCGGCCAACCGCGCGCGACCAACTGTTCGAGCGGCGCACGCGTCAGCGCGTCGCCGCGCGCGCCTAGCCACGGCTGCGGCACGCTGGCACGCCGCGCCCTCACGCGACGCGCCGCGCCGCGCACCGTCTCAGCCGACATCAGACGCGCCACTACCGCGTCGCTCTCCTCGACGATGCCGATGAGCGTTCCGGTCTCGCTCAAAGCGACGCCGCCCGCCCATTCCGGCGAGACGCGCTCGACTTCAATCGTCACTTCCAAAGCTTTACCCGAAGGCGAACGCTTCACCTCGCGCAGATGCCCCGCCTCCTCGTCCATGTTCATGTAGATAACGCCTTCTTCGCCGACGGGCGCGTCATCGGGTCGCGCCGCCGTTGTCGCCGTCGTCGCTGTCGTCGTTGTCGTCGTAACAACAGGAGTTGCCGCGCGCACGGGCGCGATCAGGCGAACGCGCTGGCCGACGACGGGCTGGACGTGTGCCGCTTCCGAGGCCGGGGCGAACAACAATTTGTCGGATTCGAGGAGCGAGAGGCCGGTGCTGGCGTCGAGTCCGATGAAGCGCGCGGCGAACTGTGCGCCGTCGGGACGCACGAGCAGCAACTCGCCGTCGTTAGTTGTGCCAGGCAATTTGGGACTGCGAAACGCGGTCGAAAGATTCAACATCTCGGCTTCGGCCTGCGGCAGACGCGCGACGACCGAGCGACCGTCCGACATGATGAAACCGGCGACGATGTTGGTGCGTACGAAATTCTCGTCGAAGGCGGAAGCGGCGGGCGCATCGGCGGGCGTAAGCAGCGTGCGCAATTTCCAGCCGCTCATGCGATGGACGACGGCGATGACGGGCGGCGCGTCCGGTTGAATTTTAGTTTGTGGCCGCGCGATTGTTTTCGCCGGAGTCGCGGAGACCGGAAGTTGCGTGCGACCGCCGCGCGGCGTCCTCGTCTCTTGCGCGCGGACGACGGCGGGCAGGATAAACGCGCAGAGCGCGAGCGCGGCGACACCAGCGCGACGCGTCCCGGCATGCACGCGCCGCGCCGTGTCGCGCCCGTCGAAAAATTCGCTAACTTGTTGTCTCAAAAATTTCAGCACAACTACCACACACCTTGATTCGAAGAGAGCGACGCTTTGGCGAACGTCGCGGGGCGTCCGATGACATCGCGCGAGCCGAAGGAGACCGAATCAACCGAGATCGTGCGCGCCTCGCCGCTCCTGTCGCGCAGCACAACGTTCAGAGGTCGCTCCGATGCGCCGAGCTGCACGGGGATCAAAGCGCCCTCGCCTCTCCGCGCGGCGGCGGTCGAGTCGAATCTCACGGTAGAACCCATCAGTCCCGCCGAACTGGAATCCTCAACCCGCGCCTCTACCCTCTCGGGCAACGCCCCGCGCACGCTTGCGGCAGTGAAACGCTCCGGCGAAACGCGCCGACGCTGTGCGGTCTGATTCTTCGACGGCGCAACGGCGTCGCCATGTCGTTCGTTGACGACTAATTTCCCGCCCTCATTCGCTTGCTCACTCAGTTGCTCACTCACTTGCTCATTGATAGGAGTCGTGTCGGCTGCGGGAGGCAGGGGCGAGGCGGCGCTCGCTTGTTCCGGCGGCGTCAGCGCGTCGTTTGGCTGCTGTTGTTGAAAGTAGAGCGCGGCGGAGACGACGAGCGCGAGGCAGGCGGCGAGCGGCCAGGAGAGTGCGGCGGGCTTGAAGTTAAACAGGCGCGGGCGCGCCGCGCGTCGTGCGCTGAGTTCGGCGGCCATGCGTGCGCGCATGCGGAAGTCGAAATCGGCGGGGGCGGCAACTTTCTCCAGCCCGCCGACCAGACGACCGAGCGCCAGCCTCTCTTCGCCGAACGCGCGGCAATTCGCGCACGCCGACAGGTGCGCTTCCGCCGCGTCGCTCAGGTGCTCGCGCCGCAAGTCGCGCTCATCGATCTCGTTTTTGCACTTCTGACAGTTCATTTTTTTAACATCACCACAATTGACTATAAATAGTCCTGCAACTTGTCGCGTAAAAATGTACGGGCGCGGCTGATGCGCGATTTCACCGTGCCCTCGCTCATCTCAAGAATGCGCCCGATCTCCTCGTAGCTGCGCTCTTCGATGTCGCGCAGGACGAGCGGCGCGCGATACTTCTCCGGCAGCGTCGCAATCGCGCGCGCGACCGCCGCGCGGCGTTCGTCGGCAACGAGCGCGGCGTCCTGCAAAGGCCGCCTGTCCGCCGGGTCTAACTCTGCCGGTTCGCCCGAGCCGTCTTTCGTCTGAAAAAATCCGGTCAGCGAGACGAGGCGGCGGCGCTTGCGCTGGCGCAATTCGCTGATCGCGAGATTCGTCGCGATGCGATAGATGTAGGTCGAGAAGGCGTAAGTCGCCTGATAGCGATCCGCCGCGCGAAAGACGCGCATGAAAGTCTCCTGCGCCAGATCAACCGCCGACTCGTAATCGTTCGTCAGGCGATAGACGTAGTTCGTGATCTGGTTGCGGTAACGCCTGACGAGTTCGGCAAAGGCCGCCTCGTCGCCCGTGCGCGCGGCTTCCAGAAGACTGTGATCGGAGAGCGGTTCGGACACGGCAGCGCTTTGCCGCGCGACCGCAGCCGTCGCACGCGCGGGGATAATCAGTTCGTCTATAGAGCTAATCGCACTCATGTAGGACAGGCAGGCTCGCCAACTTCTTCCGGTGCGGGCGCGTCGGAAAAGTAAATCCAACTCTACGCCTCCACCGCCCCGCCGGACGGGCGCGCCCTGCTTTCAGGTGATTATACACTTCCGGCCTCGACTCGCCCGACCGTGTACACGCCGCGCGCGCCGCGAAGTTCCAAAAAACGGGATGGGCTTTTTCGCGCCTGCGGCTTCGCGGCTCGTGCCGCAGGCTTCACTTTTCGCGCCGGAGACCCCCGCGCGGGGCGTGCGGCCAGCCGGTTTTATTAAAATCTAACCACTCGCGGCGGACTCTGCTATAATGCCCGCCGTTCAGTGTTCAAAGCCTTTCACAGCTTTCTGAAGGCATCTGCTTATCGAGCCGTTCGCTCCGGATCAGTTCGCTCTACCTTAAAAATTGAAATCATCTTTTTTCTATGCCGAAGGAAATAACTAAGCATAAATCTATCCTCGACGCCATCAGCAAGGTTCCTATCATCTGTGAACTGGTTGAATGGGATCAGGATCACGACCACTTCAAGTACGAACTCGACCTTGAAGTGGTCGCCTACGGGCGCAACTACAACGGTAAGAAGGTCGGGCCGTACGTGCGCCTCTTCCAGTTCGAGCCCGGCGAAGAGATCATCCGGCAGGGCGACTGGGGCAGCAACACTTTTTACATCACGGTTGACGGCGTCTGCGACGCCTATGTCGCGGACGATACCGGCAAGCCGAATAAGGTGGGCGAGATTCCCGCCGGAGTCAGTTTCGGCGAGATGGCGATTCTCGCGGGCGTCCCGCGCAACGCCACCGTCAAGGCTTCTCCGGCTGAACCGGCCACCGTGCTCGAAGTCACGCGCCCGGCCCTGCGCCTCTTGCGCAAACTCCCGAAATTCGGCCAGAACCTCGACGCCACCTACCGCAAACACGGGTTGGGGCGCACGCTCGTTGACGTGCAACAGGCGACGGGCGACGCCTTCGACAAAGACCTGCTCAAACATCTCGGCGACGCCGCGCGCTTCATGGTTTACGGCAAAAACCACGTCCTGCATCGCGAAGGCCAGCCCGTTGATCGCATCGTCTTCATCAAAAACGGTTGGGTGCGCTGCGCCAGCGGCGTGGACTTCAACCCCTCGCTGGCCGACATGGCCGCCGCGCTCAACGAAGATTCGGGTCTGGATTTCCTCGGCGCGGGAAATTGTCTCGGCCTCGAAGGCGTACGCGAAGATAAGACCTGGCCTTACACGGCCACCATCCTCTCGCGCACCGAGGCGCTCGAAATTTCGATCCCGCACCTGCGCGCCAACCCGACCCTGCGCGACGCCGTGCTACGCAAGTTCGCCGAATTCTCCAAAGCCGACGACCGCATCGAATCCGTCGGGGAGGCCGTCGCGCTCCAACTCGGCGCGACCGAAAAGGAGATCACGACGGGCATCGTTGACGGCACGAACCTGCTGGTGATGGACATGGACTTGTGCGTACGCTGCGGCAACTGCTCGCTCGCCTGCCACAAAGTTCACGGCCAGTCGAGACTTCTACGGCGCGGCATCCACATCGAACGCCCGAAGAAACTCGGCAGCACGTCGAGCCAGCACGTGCTCTCGCCCTCGGTCTGCCTCCACTGTCAAGACCCCGAATGTTTGACCGGCTGCCCGACAGGAGCCATCGGTCGTTTCAGCAACGGCCAAATTGATATTGACCCGAAGACCTGTATCGGCTGCGGCGACTGCGCCACGCAATGCCCTTACAACGCCATCTCGATGATTCCGCGCAAGCCCGCCGCGCCCGCGCCCGTGACGTGGCAGACGCGCCTGCGCAAGTGGTTCAGCATCGCGCCGCCCGAGCCGCCGCCTGAGGTGACGGAGACGGAAAATCTGCTCGCCGTCAAATGCAATCTCTGCAACAACACGGGTCTTAATCCGAAGGGCGCGACGAGGCACGCCTATTCGTGTCAGGAGAATTGCCCGACGGGCGCGCTCGTTCGCGTCAACCCGCGCGAGTATTTCACCGAAGTCAAAAACAGCATCGGCCTGGTCTTTCAGGATCAGACGCACGCCATCGGGCGCAACATCCACAAGCGCGACACCCTCGCACGGCTCTGGCACGCGGGCGGCGTCCTGTCCACCATCCTCCTGACCGCGCTCACCATCTGGGCGATCTTCCGCTACGGCCTCGACGGAAGCTTGGGCGGCACATGGCTCACCGTGCGCTGGCTGACCGGAATCGTCGGACTCGTCGGCATCGCCATCGTCATGGCCTACCCGGGTCGCAAGCAAATTTACCGCCGCCGCGCGGGCGCTTTGCGCTACTGGATGCTCGCGCACGTCTATGCGGGCGTTGTCGCCGGACTCCTCCTGCTTCTGCACGGCGGGCGAAGCACGGGCGGCCTGCTGACTTCCCTCTTGATGATCTCTTTCGACCTCGTCATTCTCACGGGACTCTTCGGCATCGCCTGTTACGTCATCGTCCCGCGCATCATGACGAGCATCGAAGGCGAACCGCTGCTCATCGAGGACTTGCGCGCGCGACGGCACGAACTGCGCGAAACGCTCGCCAACATCGGCACCGAGAGCACGCCCGCCATACGCGACATCATCCGCAGCAAAGTGCGCCCGCGCTACCTTTCGCTCCGGTATTTGCTGCGACAGTACGTGCGGCGCGAAGACCTGACTTCGCTCCACTCGATGGCGCGCGAGAAGTTCAAAACCGAACTCGACAATTTCAAGAAACCTGCGGAAGAATTGCAGCGCACGTTCATCTACGGCACAAACGATCCGTCGCAGTATCGCCCCGAAGGGCAACTCCTGCTCGAAGCCATCGAGTCGACCGTCACGCTGCGCCGCGTCGATTCTTTAATTTACCTGCATCAACTTCTCAAGCTCTGGCTCGCGCCGCACGTCGTCGCCACGTCCCTGATGCTCGTGTTGATGCTGGTACACATCATCCAGGTGATCTTTTTCAGGGTGCATTAAAATAGTTTCGCGGTTCGTCCGGAAGAGCCTGCGGCGAGGCCGCGAGCGGAGTCAATTTAAGTGAGCACACGGCAAGAGGCCAACACGTTCATCATCACGCGCGAGGATCGTTCCTTCGATCCGGTCACGCTCCTTTCCGAGGGGCTAGCCATCGGGCGTCTCCCCGATTGCGAACTCAACCTCAACCACCCGACCGTCTCGCGTCTGCACGGCGGCATCAGGAAAGTTGACGACCGTTTCTACATCTTCCACCTCAGCCCGTCCAATTCGACGACGCTCAACGGCAAGATCGTCGAGGAGAAGGCCGCGCTGGCCGACGGCGACGTTGTGCAGATCGGCCCGTTCTTTCTCTTCTTCGAGATCACGGACGAGGCGCTCTCCGTGCGCGTACGCTACCAGACCGCCGTGCGCGTGGGCGACGCCGACCTTCCCTCCACGACGGGAAGCATCCAGGCGACGCCCGGCGCGCCGAAGACCGCCGACGAGGAAAGCGGCGCGACGGCAGCCTACACGGGCACGGGCGGGGATGACGACGAAGGCGCGCTCGATGTCTTCTGGGAGAAACGCAAGCGCGAAGCGGGCAAGGTGTCGCGCCCGTCGCCGCTGCGCCCGCGCCCGCCCGCGCCCAAACTCGGCAAGGCGCGCTTCAACTGGAAGCCCACGCGCGATCTCGAACGCCCCTGGCCGTTCTCCATCTTCACGTGGGGCGTGGTCATCGTGGGGTTGCTCTCCATCGTCGCCGCCTTCAGTTACACGTCCGCCTTCTCGCCCGCGCCGATCTCGAACGCGCACGCGCGCTCGAACCTCACGCAGACCTCGCCCGCCATCGCGCGTGAACCGAACGCCAACTCCTGCACGACCTGCCACTCGATGCGTACGAGCATGGAGGCGAACTGCGCCTCCTGCCACCAGACGGAAGCCTTCGCCGCCACCGTCACGCCGCCGCACACAGCCGCCGGAATAGGCTGCATCAATTGCCACTCGGAGCATCGCGGCGCGGACTTCCGCCCCGGCGTCGCTTCGCTCAGCGCCAGTTTCCAGAAGGGCGCTGAGGCCGCCGAAACCTGCGCGGGCTGTCATAACAACGACAACAAGAAACTCTATAACGGGCGCGCCGTCTTCACGCCGCACGGCGGGACGTTCGGCTACCCGGTGGTGAACGGCCAGTGGAAGTGGAAGGGCGTGGACGCGGAGGCGTGGCAACAGAAGCCCGAAGATATAAAACAACTCGTGGCGAACTGGCCGGTCGCGCCGGGCGACGATAACGGGCGGCGCAGCGCGCAGTTTCACGCGCTCCACCTCTACCGCGTGCGCACGACCGCAGGGATCGTCGGAAACTCATCCGGCGAACTCTCCTGTTCGAGCTGCCATAAAACCTTCGGCGCGTCGCTCGACCGCGAGACGCCGCGCACGACCTGCGCCGCCTGCCACAACGGCAAGACCGACACGCAGACGGCGCGCGCGCTCTTTTCATCAGACACGGCCAATTGCACCTCCTGTCACATCCAGCACGTACGCGACCCGCGCCACTGGAACCCGTCGCTGCTGGCCGCACGGGATAAGTAGTTTGATTCCGGATTCACAAAAAATTTTCCGAAGATCATGAAAAAGTCGCAACTCTTCATCATCCTCGCTCTGACGGCGCTGCTGCTGGCGATCAATTTGTTCACTCGCGATGATGTCGCGGGCAAGAGTTATTTCGGCGGGCTGCCATGGTTCGGCTGGGCGGGCGTCAGTCTCATCCTGGTCGTGACCGGGATCGTTCTGGCGTGGCGTGACGCGGCGCGCGCGCGGCGGCTGCTCGAAGAGCCGACCGCCCAACCGCAGGACGCGGAGAAAGAACGCCTACAGCTTTCTCAAGAACTGCTCGAAAAGTACGACCCCGACGGGCCGAACTACCCGCACCCCGTCATCGTCACCGAACGCTGCATCGGCTGCCACGCCTGCGTGGACGCCTGCCCGCACGACGTGCTCGCCATCGTCAACGGTTTCGCCACGCCGATTGCGAGCGCGCAGTGCATGGAGGACACGTCGTGTCAGGTCGAGTGTCCGGTCAACCCGAAGGCGTGCATCGTCGTCAACACGACGAAGAAGATTCCGCCGCGCAAAGTGCCGACGCGCGACGCTTCGTTTATGACAAACGTTGCGGGCTGCTACATCATCGGCGACGTGTCGGGCACGCCCCTCATCAAGAACGCCGCCAACGAAGGCGCGGATTGCATCAAGCACATCAAGGACGAATTGCACGGGGCGCCACCGGAATCGAAGGCCGACGTGGACGTTGCGATCATCGGCGCCGGCCCCGCCGGACTCTCCGCCGCGATCCTCGCCAGGCAGGCCGAACTCAAATACGTCTGCATCGAACAGGACAAGGTGCTCGCGACGATAGACGCTTATCCGGCCAACAAGTACGTTTTCTTCAAGCCCGAGACGATGGAGTCGCGCGGCGGCATCGCCGTTGACGGTGCGGGTCTCCAGCGCGAGGTGATACTTGAGACGTGGAAGAACACGATGCTGCAAAACGGCGTCCAGGTGAACGAAAACGAGAGTTGCAAGTCGGTCAAGAAAGCCGAAGACGGCGACTACTTCGTCGTCCAGACGGAGAAGGGGTTGGCGAAAGACAAGCAGACCTACAAGGCGCGGCGCGTCATACTCGCGCTCGGCAATCGCGGCACGCCGATGAAACTCCGCCTGCCCGGCGAGGAGATGAAGGTCACGCGCGACGGCAAGGAAGAAGATAAAGTTAAATACAAGTTGACCGATCCGGAAGAATACCGGCGCAAGAAGATCATCGTCGTCGGCGCGGGCAACTCGGCCATCGAAGCGGCGGTTGATCTGGTCGCGCGCCGCGACGGCACGAAGATCACTTTCCGCCCCGACGAAGAGATCAACGAGGTCACGCTCGTCATCCGCAGCGATCTTAAAAACGATCTCAAGTTCGGCAACAAGCAGCAGGTTTACGACTGCATCGACGAGGGCAAGATCAAGGTCTATTTCGGCACGAGCATCAAAGAGTTGAAAGACGACGAGGTCGTCCTGATGAACGCGCGCTCGCAGGAGGTGAAGGCGACCATCAAGAACGACTATATCTTCGCCATGATCGGCGGCGACCGCCCGACCAAATTCCTCGAAGCCATCGGCATCAAGATCGGTTGACGCGTCGCCGCAAGGAGCGGGACGATTGCTCACACAAAACAAGAGAGGCCGCGTGCGACGCACGCGGCCTCTCTTGTTTTAGAAGTGTTGGAAATTTACGGCTCGTTCGGATCGCTGCCGTTCGTGGGAACGGGTCGCCCCATAGATTGATAGATGCTGACGATCTCGTTCATCTTCTCGCGCGCCTCGGCGTTGTCCGGCTGGTAGCGGAGCGCGCGCCGGTAGTCGCCGAGCGCGAACTTGTAGAGCGCGGGCTGTCCGGCGTCGCGGTAAAGGTTGCCGCGTTCGAGGAGAGCGGCGGCGGCGGCGAATTTGTCGGCCTGCGACGCGCCTCCGGCTTTGGCTTTCGCTTCGGCCTTTTCGATTTTGGCGTCGAGCGCGGCAGTATTCAGGCTTGGCTTGTCCGCGCCGGACGGAGCGGAAGCGGGTGCGGCGGGCGACGCTGCGGTAGAAGTCCCGCCGTGAGCCGAAGAGACGGGCGGGATCGCGCCCGTGTCAGTCGCGCGTGCCGACGACGTAGCGTTGCTATTGTTCGCCGCGCCGCCGTTGTTGGTGTTTGAAGACTGCGAGCCGCAAGCATAAGTGAACAGCGCGGCTCCGCACGTGAGAGATAAAACTAAGATTCGCATCTGGTGTCCGTTTGCAATAACCCTTTTACAGACTTACTTCCCGTTGTGGCATTGGACACAGGTAACGGGAGCTTTGGTCGCGGGGTCGCGCTTCTTCACCGTGTCGTGGCAGACGTTGCAGTTGCGGTGATACGCTTCCTCGTTGGTCAAGACAATCGGATCGGACTCGTCCGGATAGGTGACTTCGGGGTTGGCAGACCAACCGGCGGGCTTGATGTCGGCCTGCGCGTGGCACTCGCGGCAGGTCTTGACGGGTTTGGCGTCAGCCTTCTCCAGAGAAGCGGTCGTCAGCATCTCCTCGCGCTCGGAAGTTTTGAGCACGCCTTTGAGCGCAGACTTCGGTTGATCCGTGTGGTGGCACTCGGCGCAGCCGATGACGGATTTGCCGTCGGCGCTGTAGTTTTTGATCGAGTGCGTTTCGTGCGTGAACAGCACGGACTTGCTGCCCTGCCCCGTCGCCTTGGCGTCTTTGCCGAGGATGACTTCTTTCGGCTGAACTTTGCTGCTCAAAGAGGCGACAAGAGTGGGTGCGTTACCTGAGATTGTGATGGCTGCGAAGCTGATCGTGGCAGCGAGAACTAAAAATAATTTCATGGCCGGTCGTCCTTCAAAGTGGGGTTTGCCCCGTGGCGGGCGGCAAACTTATCAGAGACTCAAAGGGAGATGAAATATCAAACTTGGTAGAGCGTCGAACCGAACCGGCAAACGCGAACACGCGCCGGTCGGGACACTATAAGACCGCGCGCGCGTCGTTGTCAATTTTTTCCCGAAAAATCAACGCGGCGGGCGCTTAGATTCCCATGCGGAAAGTTTGGGTTTTGTGGCAACGCTTGCAGTCGTTGAAATCTGCGTCGCCGAAAGCGCGCCTGCCGTTGTGACAGGTCATGCAGCTTTGCCCGCGCGCCGTGTTGAAGTGCTGCGCGACGGAGGGGGCGGTGACTTGCTGCGATTGCGGGAGACCGGCGCGCAGGTTGTGGCAATCGTTGCAGCCGAGGCGCTGCCGCGCGCCGTGCGTGGCGTGGCTGAAACTGGCGCGGAAGGCGCGAGCGTTCGTCGGCGTGCGGAAGAAGCGCGCGTTGAGCGTATGGCAGACGCCGCACGAGGCGATGTCGCGCCCGTTTGCCTGCGAGTTCGGCGTATGGCAGGTGTAACACTGCCCGTGCGCATTGAAGCCTGCGGGGATGGTCATCGCGGCGGCGCGACGCGCGGCGGGAGTGTGGCAGGCGACGCAGCCTGCGGCGGGGCGCGCCGCGCCCGTGTTGTGCTGCGCGTGGTCAAACTTCGCGTTGAAGCTGCGTATCGAGGGGAAGCCTTTGACGGGCGGATTCTGCGAATTCACGTCCGTGTGGCAGATGGCGCACATCGGGACGTTCATGGTGACGAACTGCGGCAGGTGGCAGTCGGTGCAGGCCTTGTGGCCGGGGAGCGTGGGGCGCGTCGAGTCGTCGCGGCGATGACAGGAGGCGCAGGCGAGCGAGGCGTGGCGCGGGCTGTTGTGCAGGAACTTCGAGAAGTCAACGCCGCTCATCTGTTGCTGCTGCGGCTCTACGGCGGCGGCGGGCGCGTTCGGCGCGACGGAGGCGGCGGCGCGACGGTTGAAGATGGAGACGGCGAC
>DATHBB010000120.1:0-20164 GCA_035296385.1 Pyrinomonadaceae bacterium
CAGGCGTTCATTCATGCCGGAGATGTTTTCCGGCGAAGCCGTCTGCGCGAGCGCGGTGGCGTTTGGAGGACTTTGTTCGCCGAAGTCCTCTACGAACGCGCGGTAGGCGACGCCGAGCGCGTGGCGCACTCTGGCGGCGACGCGGTGGCCGTGATGCAGCGGCGACAGAAACATCAGCGCCGCGATGATCAAAGCCGACCCGCCGAGTTGGGCCATGCTCGGAGGTTTCTGCCCGTAAAAGTCTGCGAGCACGTAGGTCGCGCAGACGACGGCCAGCAAACTCGAAGCGCGGTTGAGCGGAATGCAGAAAGTGTTTTCCCTACTGTCCAGATAAATGAGCGTCCCGAAAAAGTAGAGGCAGGCGTAGAGCGCGCCGATGAGGAGGCCGGGCGCGGTCGTGCCGGCGGTGAAAAAATTCGTGAACCCGTGCCGCAGTTCGAGCATGATCCGGCCTTCGCCGACGAGGGCGAAGACCGCCGGTATCGCCACCAGCAAAATTGCCGCGACCGACATCTCTTCGACCAGATAACGATACGTGACGTTTCTGTCCTCGGACTTGCCCAGTTTGTTCAGGCACGGCAGGCGAATCAGGTAGCCGAGCATGTAGGCCGTGATGTCCAGCGCGGCCACCAAAGTCATCTGGTAGTTGTTCACGTCCGCGAGCGCGACGAACACAGCCGCAAAACTGAGCGCAAGCGCCACCCACGAAAACCAGCGCACCCTGCGCCGGAAGATAAGATCGACGGCGGGCGCGAGGATGAGAACGCCGCCGCGCAGCAGCAGGATGGCGAAGACTATCGAGATGCCCGTGAAGGTGTAGGCGAGCGTCGTCGTGCCGATGATGATGGCCGTGCCGAAGCCGGAGAGGAAGACGAGTTTGTCCGGCCAAATAATATTCACGCCGAAGATGCGACGCCGCCCCGCATACTTCCACCACCCGAACAGCGTCGCCGCCGCGAGCAGCACGAACGACGTGCCGATGACGGTCGAGGGCAGGACCTCGAAGCCTTTCACCGCGCCGCGAGTGCTCGGCAGCAAGCCGCTGGTGGTCGCTTTGATCAGTGCGGCGTAAGGCGCGTAAAAACTGAAATAGCCGAGCGCCAGACCCCAGATTCTCAAGTTGAACCGTCGTCTTGTGAAGGCCACTTAACCCTCCAGTCTCGATGAGTGGGACAGATGCCTGAAGGTACTTATGAGCTTTTAATTGCTTATGATTTGCGTAAGTGACAGGTCGTGAGACAAACCCCGGGTTCGTTGGTTGACGGTCGGGAGGTGGTGAGCGTCTGCGAGGTACGCGTGCAAGACCAGACCGGCGAGAGGCTTGGACAATATGACAGGTGCGGGAGAAAAATCAACCGAAATTTTTCTCGCGTGCGCGCGGCGGGAACAAAAGAAGATGCTAGACAATCAAAAACGATTTCGTTATACAGTAGCGAACCGTTGTCCTATCGGTTGTAATCGACTCAAGAGGAGCATGCAGATGGTTGCCAATCCCCCGGAGGACATGCCACGCATCGTCCCACACCTTTTCTACGACGATCTCGCCGCCGCGATTGACTGGCTCGTCGAAGCCTTCGGCTTCGTGGTGCGCGTGCGCATGACCGACGCGGAAGGCAGCGTCGTGCACGGCGAACTCGAATGCGAAGACAGCCTCGTCATGCTCGGCCTCGCATCGGAAAATGCTGCGTGGGAGAGTCCGCGCACGCTCGACGGGCGCATCAGCCAACGGCTCTACATCTACGTTGACGACGTGGACGCGCATCACGAGCGCGCGCGCAACGCCGGAGCAAAAGTCCTCTACGAACCCGGCGATCAATTCTACGGCGACCGCGTCTACGAGTGCATAGACCCCGAAGGGCACCGCTGGAAATTCGCACAGCACATACGCGACGTGGACATGAGAACCTTGCAGCGTCCCGATTGAAACACTCACGACTGAAACACTCAACACACTCACGATGAAACAGTCAAAACTCCTCCCGCCGCTACTGACCCTCACGCAGCGAACGATATTTTCCCTGTGCGCCGTTCTAATAATTTTGAACGCACCGAACGTCGCTTCGTCGCAGACCGCTTCGACGAGCGCCGTGTCAGGGCGAGTGGTTGACGCGCGCGGCGACGCCGTGGCGGGCGCGGAAGTGGAGTTGAAAAACGCCGCGACCGGCATCATTCGGAAGCGCTTGAGCGACGGCGCGGGGCAATACGAATTCTCTACGGTCGTGCCCGGCAAATACATCCTCGCGGTGCGCGCGCGCGGCTTCCGGCAAGCGTCCGTCTCCGATTTGAAGGTCGAGGTGACGAAGTCTTACGGCTTCGACGTGCGGCTCGAAGTGGGCGACGTGTCGGAGACAATCAACGTCGTCGCGGGCACGGTCGCCGAGTTGCAGAAGACGGACGCGACAATCGGGGGTGTCGTGCCCGGAAGGTCGCTCGTCTATCTGCCGTCACTGGGGCGCGACTCGGTCGAGTTTCTCACGCTCCAACCCGGCACGACGCAGGAAGCGGGCGACGCCGACATGGGCAATCGCGGCGGCGCGGTGACGGGCGCACGCACCGATCAAAGCACCATCACGCTCGACGGCATAGACATCACTGAAAACTCTACGGGCGGCGGCGCGGGCTTCCGCACGATGCTCCCCGTGCCCGTCGAAAGCATAGAGGAGTTTCGCGTCGGCGTGACGAATCCGAACGCATCGTTCGCGCGCTCGGCGGGCGGGCAGGTCGCGCTCGTCGGGCGGCGCGGCTCGAACGACTTTCACGGCGCGCTCTACTGGTATCACCAGAACGACAACCTCAACGCCAACAGTTGGACGAACAACCGCAGCGGCGTCCCGAAAGCCGAGTCGAAGGATAACCGCTACGGCTTTCGCGTCGGCGGCCCACTCATCCGAAACCGCGCCTTCTTTTTCACCAACTACGAGGGGCGCAATTTCTCGCGCGTCTTCGACGTGACGCGGATTGTTCCGACAGACACCTTGCGTCGCGGCATCGTCAGACAGCGCGACAACGCGGGTCGCATCATCTCTTACGATTTAGCCACTTCCACTTTGTGCGCTCCGGCCAACAACATGCGCTGCGACCCGCGCGGTCTGGGTTTGAGTCCGAGCGTTGCGGCGCTCTGGTCGCAACTCCCGCAAGGCAACGACCCCGCGAGCGGCGACGGCCTCAACACCATTGGCTGGCGCGCAACCGCCAACGCACCGCTTGAGAACGACTACTTCGTCTCGCGCTTCGACTACGGCCTCACGCGCGATTGGTTGCTGAACGCCTCCGCGACTTACGCGCGCCGTCTCTCCACGCTCGGCGGCGCGAGCGGTCAGCAACAGCAACTCGACATACGCAATGGTCGCGCAGTCTTCAACGGCGACGCGCCCCTGCGCGGCCAGAACATCTCGCTCGGCCTGACGGGTTCGCACACGCAGAACTTTAGCAGCAACTTCAAACTCGGCTGGACGCGTGACCGTCAATCGACCTCGCCGCTCAGCCCTTCGGCGGTGGCGAATCTTCTCGCCATTCCCGGCACGAGAACGGGCGCGGGGCATGTCGCGCTCAACATCGGCGGCGGCAATCTCGATCAACTCGTCAGCGAGCCGATTGACGTGGACAGCCAGCGCGCACGTGCGCAGTCGAACGATAACCAGTCTTTCCAATTCATCTACGACGGCACCTGGACGCGCGGCAAACACTCCACGCAGTTCGGCGCGAACGCGCGCCACATCATCACGCGCCACACGCGCAACGCCAAGATCACCGGCTCGCTCGCCTCGCTCGGCGCAGACATCTTTCGCGGCAGCAACATCCTCATCCCGAACACCTCGCGCCCGCCCACCTGCGCCACGCAGAATCAGACCAACTGCCTGCGCGCGGGCGATGTCGGCCAGTGGGATAACCTGTTCGCCGCCGTGACGGGCATGGTTGATACAGTCAGCGTGCTGACCGTGCGCGACGCAGACCTCAATCCTCTGCCCTTCGGTACGCCCCTCTCCGCCGACACGACTCACAACACCTACGACTTTTACTTTCAAGACCGCTGGCAACCGCGCCCCGCGCTCACGCTCTCGCTCGGCCTCACTTACGGCTGGCAGCGCCCGCCGCACGAAAAGCAGGGGCGGCAGACGCGCATGATCAACTTAGACACGGGCGCGCTGCTCACCTACGACAATTACATCGAGCCGCGCCGCGAGGCCGCCTTGCGCGGCGAGATTTACAATCCGCGCATCGCCTTCCAACCAGTCAACGCCGCGGGCGGCGAACTCTTCAAGACCGACCGGAACAATCTCGCGCCGCGCGTCGCCGTCGCATGGAATCCTTCGTTCGCAAAAGGCGGCTTCCTCGGCAGTCTCTTTGGCGACCGCCGGACGGTCGTGCGCGGCGGCTTCGCAGTCGTCTATGATCGCATCAACACTTTCGAGTCGGTGATCATCCCCGCGCTCGGCGTAGGCTTCAGCCAGACGGTGAGCCTCCGCGCGCCCGCCTGCAACGCGACGGGCGCGGGCGGCGCAGGTTGTCGCCCGACCGCGACAGCGCCCGCCTCCGTCTTCCGCGTCGGCGTTGACGGCACGCTCCCACTGCCCGCGCAGCCCGCCGTCGGCGTCCCCTTCGCGCCCGCGCAGCCCTTTGGCGAAACGCTCTCCTTTCAGGTTGACCCCGATTTCGACGTGGGCGAAAACTACAGCTTCGACTTCACCGTCCAACGCGAACTGCCGCGCGGCGGCCTCATCCTCGAACTCGGCTGGATCGCACGCCTCGGACGCAAACTCCCCGCGAGCGTCAACTTCAACTCGTCGCCCTACTTCCACGCGGACGCGCGTTCCGGCCAAACTTTCGCGCAGGCGTTCGACGCGGTCGCGCAGTCTTTGCGCGCGGGCACGACTACCGCGAACATTCCGGCGCAAAGCTGGTTTCAAAACAACGTGCCCGGCGGCACGGCGCGCGCCGTCGCGGGCAACGAGGCGAACTTCATCAACGGCAACGTCTCGAACGTCTTCCAGACGATAGACCTCGCGCGCTTAGCAAACGGCCTCACGCCCTTCAACAATCTGCAAACGCAGACGGCCTTCGTGCGCACGAGCATCGGTCGCTCCAACTATCACGCGCTCGCGCTCATCCTGCGCAAGCGCTTCGCGCGCGACCTCTCGGTTGACTTCAACTACACCTTCTCAAAATCGCTCGACCAGACAAGCGCCACACAGAACTCGACCAACGCGATGCAGAACGCCTTCGCGCCCGATTTCGACTATGGCCCCTCTGACTTCGACCGCACGCACAACTTCAACGGATATTTTCTCTATGACCTGCCCGCCGGTCGTGGCCGCTGGCTCGACACCGGAGGCGTCCTTGATAAATTCGTCGGCGGCTGGTCGCTCGCCGGAATACTACGCGCCGCGTCGGGCTTGCCGCTCGTCGTCTCGCAAGGCGTCTCGGCGCTCGGCGCAGGCACAACTCTCGTCGCACAGAGCGGCGCGATCCCCGTCAACGATCCGGCGAGTCTTCGCACGGGCGTCAATCAAGGCGTCGGCGGCTCGAACAACGTCGGCACAAACGGCGACCCTGCGACGGGCGGCTCTGCCATCAACCTCTTCGCACAGCCGGAAGCGGCCTTCAACAATTTCAGGAGAATTTTGATCAGTCAGGACGGGCGTTCCGGCAGGTCGAATCCTTTGCGCGGCTTCTCGATGTGGAACTTAGACCTCTCGCTCGGCAAGACCACGCACCTGCGCGAGAACGTCGCGGCGCGCTTCTCTCTCGACTTCTTCAACGTCTTCAACCACCCGCTCTTCTCGAACCCGACGCTCGACCTGACCAACTCGCGCAGCTTCGGCGTCGTCACGCAACAGAACGTCCCGACGCGCCGCGAGTCCGCGAGCCGCTGGATACAGTTCGGCCTGCGTCTGGAATTCTGACCTTGATTCGCGCACAATCGGAGAGGAAACGCGGAAGTAGGAACGCGGAACGATGAACTGAAAACAGTTGCTTTCAGTTCATCGTTCCGCGTTCCTACTTCATCATTTCTTCTCTCTGCGTCTCGGCGGTGAGTGCCTTCCTCGTCAGCGTCCCTCTTCGATGATGATCTTGGCGATGCGTTCGGCGAGCGCGCCGATGGTGCGCGAGGGGTTGACGCCGAGCGCTTCGGGGATGATCGCGGCGTCCGCGACGTACAAATTTTTGTAGCCGAACGCCTCGCCCCTGTGGCTGACCGCGCCTGTCGCGGGCGTGTCTCCCATGTTGCAGCCGCCGAGCGGGTGCGGCGTGATCAGGTCTTTCGACAGTAGCCAACCGGCGGGCACGAGCGCCGTGCCGCCCGTCGCTGACGCGAGTTTCTTGTGCATGTTGACGACGGCGTTGATGGACGCTTCAGACTCCTTGATGTCCCACGACAGGTGCAGGCGGTGCGCCCCGAAGAACCAGAACTGTCGCTTGAGACTGAGCGTGCCGTCGGCCTTGTCAAGGGCCTGCGCGAACCAGGGCATGACGTTTGTGAAAGGGTCGCGCCGGAGCGCGTCGCGTATGGAGGCGATGAGTATTTCGGCCTGAAACTCTTTAGGCGGAGTCTTTCCGGCCTGTCGTCTCATGTTGTAGCCGAGCAGGTCGGGAAAGCCCCCGTCCTCGATCCAGAACGACTGCCCCTCCTGGCTGCGGTCCAGAAAATCAATAGCGGCGTTGATGGTCGGGCCGCGCGTCGGGTGTATCTCGCGTTTGGCGTAGATGGCGGGCGTCAGGAAGTCGCCGTTGCTGCTCCAATTGCGCCCGACGAACGAACTGAGTTGCGGCAAACTTTTCGTCACGCTGCGGCAGCGCAGGAGCAACTCGGTCGAGCCGAGCGACCCTGCGGCGACGATGACGATGCGCGCCGTCAGACTGCCCGCGATGCGCTTGCCGTTTTCGAGCCGGTCGAACGAGACGCGGAAGCCGCCCGCCACCTGTTCCACATTGTTCACGAGATGTAGCGGTCGCACCTGCGCGCCGTGCTTTTCAGCCCAGGGAATGTAGTTCAAGTCGAGCGTGTTGCGCGCGTCAACTTTGCAGCCGATGTCGCACGTGCCGAGATGGATGCACGTGCCCTGCTCCTTGCCCTGCGCGTTGACGAAGCGTTTGGAGGCTTCGAGTGGGAGCGGGTGGTCCGCGTCGTACTCCAAATCGGGATCGAAGGAGACGGCGAGCGGGAGCAATTTGAAGCGGTCGCCGTGCCCCAGTTTTTCCGCGCCCTCCTTCATCAGCTTCATGCGCGGGTTCCACTGTTTGTCGGGAACTTTCTGCACGTTCATGAACTTCGCCACGCGGTCGTAGTGCGGTTTGAGTTCGGCGTAAGTGATCTCGGGCGGCCAGCCCGCTTTGAAAGTGTCGGGCGGCGGTTCGACCGAGACGTTGGCGTAGAGGAGCGAGCCGCCGCCGACGCCCGCGCCCTGCGCGACAGACATGTTGGGAAAGACGCGCAGGTCGAGCCAGCCGTTCATGCGTTCGGGCTTCTCGTAGTTCCAAATCCAGGGGTCGTCGGGTTTGCGCGGGTAACTGTGCTTGTCCCACCTGCGCCCGCGTTCCAGAATCACGACTTTGTACCCGGCCTCGGCCAGACGACAGGACGTGATCGCCCCGCCGAATCCGCTGCCGATGACTATCACGTCGAAGTCCATAAGAGTTGTTCCTCGTGTCAGATGGGATTGGCTCGACCGAGCGCAATCATGTTAAGAGACGTTGGCGCGGAGGCCGGCGCGGGCGTTGAGTGTGCCCGCCGGCGGGCTAGCGACGCGAGGAAACGCGCGACACTCTATGCCTGACGTGCGAGCGTGTCAAGAGTCTATTTCGCAGTCTTCACACGCGAACTCCGGCGCGTTAGTTCGCGCGCATGTGAGGCGCGCGGCGCGGGGCTCAATTTAAGAAGCTGTTTGGGAAGTCATGTCGCATTTGCCCCGTCAGGGACATTTGAGAATAGCCCGGCACTTTAGTGCCGGGGGCAACGTGCATAAATGTTAAGGGAGTCCCGTAGGGACGATTGAATCTTTCAATCGTCCCTACGGGACTCCCAATTGACTATCCCAACTTATCCCCGGCACTAAAGTGCCGGGCTATTAGCAATCGTCCCTAACGGGACTTCTTAAACTGCTTCTAAGAGATCAACTTAAGGGATCAACAAGACCTTCCCTGTCGTCGCGCGCCCTTCAAGCTGCCTGTGGGCCTCGGCGGCTTCGGCGAGCGGGAAAGTTTTTCCGATCCTCAGTTTCAACTCGCCCGCGAGCGTCCACTCGAACACTTCGCCCGCGCGCCACAGCAACTCCTCGCGCGTCAGCACGTAATGCGCGAGGCTCGGACGCGTTAAAAAGAGCGATCCCTTCTGCGCCAGAAGCGCCGCGTCGAAAGGCGGCACGGTTCCGCTCGATTGCCCGAACAGTGCGAGCATGCCGCGCGGCGCGAGACAGTCCAGACTCTTGTGGAAAGTCGTCCGCCCGACCGAATCGTACACGACCTCGACGCCCCGCCCGCCCGTCTCGCGCCGCACCTCTTCCTGAAAATCCTGCTCCGTGTAGTTGATCACAACGTCCGCGCCCGCCTCGCGCGCGAGCGCGGCCTTGTCCGCGGTCGAGACCGTGCCGAAGACGCGCGCCCCCACGCGTTTCGCCATTTGAATGAGCAGCAACCCGACGCCCCCTGCGGCAGCATGTACGAGCGCCGCGTCGCCGCGCTTGAGCGCATAGGTCGAAGTCATCAGATAATGCGCCGTCATGCCTTGCAGCATCGCCGCCGCAGCCGTCTCCGCATCAACGCCGTCCGGCACTTTAACGAGTTTGGCGGCGGGCACGACGGCGTACTCCGCGTATGAACCCAAAGCCATCGCGTAGGCCACGCGGTCGCCCACGCGTATCTCGGCGACGCCCTCGCCGATGGCCGCCACCGTGCCCGCCGCCTCCGACCCCGGCGTGAACGGAAGCGTTTGCGGGTAGAGTCCGGTGCGGTGATAAACGTCTATGTAGTTGACGCCGATGGCTTCGAGCCTGACGAGCGCCTCGCCCGCTTTCGGTTCCGGCCAATCAACATTTCGATAGACGAGTTTGTCAGCCCCGCCGTACTCTTCGACTCTGATTGCCTTCATTATTCTCCTCTCCGACGTGTGCCGGTTTTCAGTTCGCACGCGCGGCGCGTGCGGGTCAACTTTATCGCGAGCCGGTCTTGAGGGTGTATCATACACCTCCGACTTTCGAGAAAAAGAGGTGATTTTCGTGGCGCTAAAACTCGTGCAAATTGATTATCTCTTTTCCGGCCCGTGGGGCGATGAGATGGCGGAAGCATTGGCCGACCTCGCGCACAGGATCGCGGACGTTCCCGGCCTCGTCTGCAAAGTGTGGACGGAGAATCGCGAGACGGGAGAAGCGGGCGGCATCTACCTGTTCGAGGACGAAGCCTCGCTCGACGCTTACCTCGAACCGAAAATCGAGCGGCTGCGAGAGTTCGGCATACAAGGAATTCGCGCTAAGAAATTCGACATCAACGAACCGCTCACGCGCATCACCAGAGGCAGACTCACCGCTTAACGCAACGACGGGCGGCGTACATACCGCCATGCCGTTTTACGGTTTATTCGATATGAAGATTCCACTTCTCGCAGTCGCAAGTCTTGCGCTGCTCGCCTTCACATTTGATTTCGGGTCGCTCGCGCAAGAAGGAGAGGCGGGTGCGCCGCGTTTCGAGGATTACCGCGTGGCCGTCAGGCGCGGGCGCGTCGCGCCGCTCGACCTCGGCAGCCACAGGTTGGCGCGCCACTACCGTACGCTCCTGCGAGAGCAACAAAGAGACGAGGGCGTCAACTTCGCGGGTCATTACACGCTGGCCTCCGTCGGCTGCGGCACGGGTTGTTCGGTCACGGCGATCATCGACGCGCGCACGGGCAGAGCTTACTTCCCCGAAGAGTTGGAGGGCTGGACGAGCATCGTCGGCGATTATGAATTTGCGGAGGGCGAGGACGTGCGAATGTTTCGCGCGGGTAGCAGGCTGCTGCGCGCCGTCGGGCGTCCGAACATCGGACGGGCGAGAGAGGAACGACACGGGCCGAGCGGCGTCTATTACTACGAATGGGTCAACCGGCGGCTGCGTCTCGTGCGCTTCAAGTCCGTCGGCTCTTACCCCGAAGCCGACCCTCCGGAGAAGCGTTGACCTCGAACGCGTCGAGTCGTACACACGATGTCGCGGCTCGATCCCTTTGTCGGTCGTAGCGTCGAGCGAGGTGGAACAATGAACGTTCGCGCGGAATCAACAGACGACTACGCGGCTGTTCGGCAGGTGAACGAGCAGGCGTTCGGGCGTGTGGAAGAGGCCGCGCTGGTTGATGCTTTGCGCGGGCGCGCCGGGCCGCATATTTCGCTCGTCGCAGAGATGCACGGGCGGATCGTCGGCCACATCTTCTTCAGCAGCGTGCGCGTCGAGTCGGAGGCGGGAGAGTTCGCCGCGCTGGGTCTCGCGCCGATGGCGGTGCTGCCGGAATTTCAGAATCGGGGCATCGGCTCGGAGTTGGTGCGGCGCGGCCTGGAAGAATCTCGCCGACTCGGACACGAAATCGTCGTCGTGCTCGGGCATCCCGAATATTACCCGCGCTTCGGTTTCGTTCCGGCCAGGGGAAAAGGGTTGAGTTGCGAATATCCTGTGCCCGACGAGGTGTTCATGGCTTTGGAGTTGAGCGAAGGGGCTTTGGCCGGGCGTCGGGGATTGGTCAAGTACGGCCCGGAGTTCGGCGGCGTGTGATAAGCACGGCCAGACCAAACTGTAAAAGCAATTGACATTTTATTTGAAGGTGGAAATACTCAGCCGCTCGCTTCACCTGTCCAGTCTCATGTTGACGAAAATCTCGCCGTGTCAACCTCACAAAAAACGCCTGTAGTTTCAAACGAAACTTGCGAACGGAGGATGATCACGGGAGATAATGATTTATCGATTCACCGTGAAGAGTATCTCTATCTTGCGGGTCTCATGCACGACAGCGTGCTCGTCGCATGGGGCGCATTCTACTTTAAGCTCAAAGGCAAGCGATGAGTGCTTAACTAATCGTCCGCGCCCGCAGCCACATATCGCGTGCGCAGGACTTCGCGGTGGTGTAGCTCGTGGCCTGCGATGATGTAGGCCAGTGCGCGCACGCTCGCCTCGCTGTCGTTAGCTGAACCCCGGCGCGTCCACGCCTCTCTGTCGAGGTGTTTGAAGAGGTAGAGGGTCGAGCGCCTGACGCTCTCGAATTCGGCGGCGAGGTCTGCAAGCGAGCAACTGTCGAACGAGCCGTTGCGGATGTAGTCGTCCTGCTCGTAACCGGGCAGGGGCGTCTGGTCGTTACGCGCGAAGCGAAGCGCGCGGTAGGCGAAGATTCGCTCGCTGTCTATCATGTGTCCGACGAGTTCCTTCATACTCCACTTGTCGGGCGCGTAGCGAAAGCCCGCACGCGATTCGGGGATGCCGCTGAGGAGTGCGAGCGTCTCTTCAAGCTGCGCGCCGAGCGAGGCGATTATGTCGCCGTCGGCGACGAGCGAAACGTACCTGTCGAAATAAGGCACGTATTCGCCTTCAACGGGTCTGTCAATTTTATAATCCGCCATCGAATCAATTCCTCCCCTGCGCCGGACGCGCCGCCCGACGAATATTTTCACGCAAATTTGAAGCCCTCGCGCGTGCCGTAGTTCAAAGCCTTCTCGTAAATTATCGCGGCGGCGGCGGCATCCTGCAAAGCCATGCCGGTGCTGTCGAAGATGATGATCTCTTCGTCCGAACTTCGCCCCGATTTTTTTCCGGCCACGACTTCGCCGAGTTCGGCGTGGACATCCGAACGCTGCAATAACCCTTTTTCCAGCGCGTGATGCAGTTCGCCGACGACCGCACACTGATCCAGTATGTCTGCGACGACCTTTTGCGAGGCCGCGAGCAGCGACGGCTCTAACTCCTGCTTATCTTCGTTGTCCGCCCCGACCGCCGCGATGAACGTTCCGGGCGCGACGTATTCTCGATGCAGGAAATATTCTTTCGACGGCGTGCACGTCACCACAATATCGCTCTGCCCGACGGCGGCGGCCAGATCGCTCGCGTGCTCTACGGCGACGTTAAATTGTTCCGACAGTTCAGACGCAAACCGTGCGGCCTTGCTCGCATCAACGTCGTAGGCAAACACGCGTTCGAGCGGTCTGACCTGCAACAACGTCTGGAGCGAGATTCGACCTTGATTGCCGCACCCGCAGATGGTGGCGACCGTCGCGCCCTGCCGCGCGAGGTATTTGGCGGCGACGGCGGTAGCAGCGCCCGTGCGCCGGATGGTGATCTCGATAGAATCCATCAGCGCCAGAGGCTGCCCGTTCTCCGCGTCGCAGAGCAGGATCACGCCTTGTATGTTGGGCAGGCCGAAACGCTCATGGTTCTGAAAGAAGTTCGCGTTGCATTTAACGACGAAGTAATGGCGCGCGAGATTGAGCACGCCCGCTTTGAGATGAAACGCCCCGCCCGGAGCGTGTACCGAGAGCATGCCGGGCTTAGCAGTCCCGCCCTCGCCGTATAATTTGAAAGCGTGTTCGACCGCCGCGATGCACTCTTCGACGGTCAAGAGGTCAGCGACATCCTGACGCTTGAGCAAAAGTGTGCCGTCCGTTGTCATTTCGTCATCTCCCCCCGCGTCTTTGTCGCCGCGCTCTCAGTGTTGAGCCGAGCGGCGCTCCGGCCACGAAACTGATCGAAGAAAGAATCACCGGCATGAGACCTTGCTTCACCTTCGGCGGCAACACGACGCCTCCACCACCGCCGCCGCGACCGCCACCACCACCGCTGCCGCCGCCTTTACCTTTGTGCCCGGTCTCATTCTTCAGCCGCGCGATCTCATCTTCGTAGTACTTCACGTTATGCTCTGCTTCCAGCCGATCCGTTTCGTAGTGCTCTTCGTCGGTGCCGTGTTTGTCGGTCTGGCGTTGCAGTTCTTTCATGTATGAATTAAGGCTCTTCAACTGCGCTTCATAATCCTGCAACTGATCTTCCAGCGTGTCGCGGTTAACATTCACCGCATCACTACAAACTCCGGAGGCGTGCGCTACATTCTACGTCCGAAGGCAGGCGACAACAACATTTCTCCCGCGCACACCGGAGGCCGCACGAAGCAACTCACGCGAGCCTTCGCTTCATAAAGACTGCGACCTCGCCTTCGGGAAAATCCTCGTTGGAATAATACGAGAGATCGAGCGCTTCGATGCGGAAGCCCGCTTTGTGATAGAAGCGTATGGCGGGCACGTTGGTGTTCTGCGTCTCGCAGACGATAATTCTCAGGCTCGCGCCGCGTGCTTTCAGCGCGAGCGCCTCCATCAGTTTCAGCCCCGCCCCGCGCCCGCGATGCGTCTCCGCGATGTGGAACTCCCACACCCACAAACTCCGGTTCCACGCGCGCGGTTCGGCCAGCGCGATGCCGACGCAACTTCCTACGTCGTCGTACGCGCCGAGCGAGAGTCCGTGTCGCGGGACTTGCAGGTAATGCTCCAGGGTTTCCGCGTCCGGCGGGTCGTAACGCTTAACGTAAGGCTCAGGCAGGGGCACGAGGTCAAGCGCGAGCGCAAACTGACCGCCGGTCTCTGTTCTGCTGACGCGATACCTGGCGTCGGAGACATAACCTGTCATCAGACGAAGGAGGTCTGCGGGGTCGAGACTGTCCAAAGGTCTGATGTCGATCATGTCGTTCACGATTCTACATCGAGTTGCGCTTTTGAGTGTGACTAAAAAGATTCACCGCAGCGACGCGGATAGAAGAAACGATGAAGTAGGAAGGATGAACGATGAAGTAAAAGTAACTGTCTTTCATTCATCGTTTCGCGTTCCTACTTCATCGTTTGTCTTCTGTCTTCTCTACTTGATCCCGACCCAACCGCTCACGGGGACGAACTGTTTCTTCTCCATGTCAACCGAGACGATGTATGCGCCCGCCGCGCCGACGCGACGGTTGGGGCCGTAGGTTAAGGGCGGCGTCAGGCCGGTCTCGTATTCGTAGAGTCCTTCGAGCGCGCCGATAAACTTCTCGCGGCTCAGGTCGCGCCCCGCGCGCTTTAACCCTTCGACCAGAAGTTGCGCGGAGACGTAGGCGGAAATCTGCGTGGCGACGTGGCCTTGCGGCAGCTTGTGCCTGGCGGCGAGAGCGCGCAAGTTTTCGAGACCGGCGGGCTTCACGTCCGAGGGCACGCTCGGGAACGAGAGAAAAATCTTGTCCTTGAAACTCGCCGGAGCTTCGAGAATGTCTCTCTGCCCGTCAACGCGCCGGGCAGCAGCAGCGCGGGCGACCAGTTCGCTCGCTCCGCAGCCGCCCACAGAGAGCGCGTGTCTTCGCTCCCGCCGAGAAAGAAGACCACGTTCGCGCCCTTCGCACTCAACTCTTTCGCGACCGCCGCGTGCGCGCGCGTGCGAGAGATAGAGAGTCGCTACGGCGAGCGCGACGAAGAGAAGCGCGACGTGAGCGCGCCCGGGTTGCCGTGTTGAGTTTCGCCGCATTATTTGTCGCCGGAAGAGGTTGGCGTGGCATGCACGATGCGCTGCTTAACGTGGTCGCCGAGGTAGCTGTGGTGTACGTTCGACGGATCATCAAGGTAGAAGGCTTTCGTCGCCTTGAAGCCCGGCGGCGGGTTGACGAGCGTGTTCGTGCAACGCCCTTCGCGAAGCGCCGAGACCGTGCAGGGCGAGTTGGCCGGACGATCCACGATCATCGCCGGATCGCCCACCGCCCACGCCGACAGGAAGAACTCCTCGAACAGACACTCCTTGCAATCCTTCATCGGCCCGACGCCGAGGCGGTTGGCGAGAATCTCCGAGCCGATGCCGCCCGAGCCGTAGTTGATGGCGAAGGCGTCGCGCGAGCCGTGCAGGGTGAACTCCAAATTTTCGGGGTGTCCCTCGTGGCCGTGCTGGTCGTCGTGGTTGACGACTTCGGCGTCGGCGGCGACGCCGTCGGTGATGGAGTCGGGGTCGGCTTCGCCGTCTGTCCCGCCGCGCTCTGCGGCAGGGCGAACATCACGGCGGCGAGCGCCGCGCAGAACATCACGAGAGACAGGAGCGTTCGGCGGTAGGTACGATGTGTAGACATAAACTCACCTCTTGCGCTGACCGGGTTATTGGCCGGAGACGTGTTTAAGGAGAGTTTCGTGTGCGCGGAAGCGAGTGCTTTAGGCGGCGCGCATCATCTGGAAACATCTCCCCGGAAGAGATTAAGGTTGAGCAGATGCCACGAGATACACTAAGATGCGGGCTGTCCGGCGTTACATCTTTTGGCGCAGCGATGTGGCGAAAGTTGTTTACGCAAACTGTCCCCGCCGTCACCGGCAAGTGACGACGGGGACAATATTTTTACCCCAAGATTTTGTTGACGTTCTCTATCACGACGAGGTACGGACGTTTAATCCGGTTGCCGAGTGAACGGGTGCGTGTGTCTATGTTTCTGCGGGCTGGCCGTCGTTTTTATGATAGGCTTGAAGTTGTGATGCGAGAGGAGCAGACACAGGCGAAAGCGGGCGCTTCTTTGCGGCGCAGGTTGTGGTGGCTCATCGCGGGTCGTTTCCTGTTGGCTGTCGCGCTCTTCGGGTTGAGCCTGCTCCTGGGGCGAAGCGTGGCGGCGAGCGGCGCGGGTCTCGATTCGCTCCGCAGCACGCTCACTTTCGGGCTGCTCGTGCTCTCGCTCTCCGCGCTCTACGCGGCGACGTTGCGCTTCACGCGCGTCGGGTTGCAGTGGCAGGCCGCCACGCAGGTTTTCTTCGACGTGCTGCTCGTCACATGGCTCACAGGGATGCGCGGCGACCTGCACTCGCCCTACGTCGCGCTCTACATCGTCATCATTTCGGTAGCGGGAATCTTCCTCGGCGTGCGCGGCGCGCTCGCCACCTCGGTCGGCTGCGCCGTCTGTTATACGTTCGTCGTGTTTGCGAGCGCGTTCGGGTGGTTGCGTGTGAGCGCGGGCGATGTGACGGCGGCCTCCGTGCCGGAAGTGATCGGGAATGTGGGCTTGCACGACATCGCGTTCTTCGTCGTCGGGCTGCTCGCGTCGCGTCTGGCCGAACGGCAGGCGCACTCCGACGTGCAACTCATAGAGGCCAAGCACGCGCTCGCAGACCTACGCGCGCTGCACGAACGTATCGTCGAATCGATCCGCTCCGGCCTCGTCACGACCGACCTCGACGGACTCATCTACACCTTCAACTCCGCCGCCGAAGAGATCACGGGCTACACCGCCGAAGCCCTGCGCGGGCAGGACGTGTCCATCCTCTTCGGCGCGCTCAACTTTAAGATCGAGGAGTCCATGCGCGCGGCGGCAGAGGGCGCGGCCAGCCCGCGCTACGAGGCCGACTGCCTCACCGCCGAAGGCTTGCGCCTCAGGCTCGGCTACAGCATCTTCCCGCTCTTCGGCGAGACGGGCGCGCGCACCGGACTCGTCATCACCTTTCAGGATTTAACGCAGGTGCGCGCGCTCGAAGAGACTTCGCGGCGGCAGGACAGGCTCGCGGCTGTCGGGCGCGTCGCAGCAGGCATCGCGCACGAGATACGCAACCCGCTCGCCGCCATGCGCGGCTCGATTCAGGTCTTGCGCTCCGAGATGGACGGCGACCCCGGGCAGGCCGAACTGATGGAGATCGTCCTGCGCGAATCCGACCGCCTCAACCACATCATCACGGACTTCCTCACCTACGCGCGCCCGCGCCCCGTCTCGCTCGCCGACACGGACCTGCGCGAACCCTTACGCGAAACCTTCACGCTCCTGCGCCACAGCCCCGAGACGCGCGCCGAACACGTCATCGAAGAAGACTTCCCCGACGAACCCGTGCGCGCGCTGGCCGACACGGCGGGCTTGCGTCAGGTCTTCTGGAATCTCTCGCGCAACGCGCTCTCGGCCATGCCTGCGGGCGGCACGCTTCGCGTCGAACTGCGCCCGACGAATTACGGGCGCGTGCGCATCACTTTCGCGGACACGGGCGCAGGGATGTCGCCCGAACAGGTCGAAAGATTGTTCGAGCCGTTTTCTTCTTCCACGACGGGCGGCACGGGTCTCGGCCTCTCGATTGTTTATCAAATCATCCGCGATCATGGTGGTACAATAAACGTCCGCAGCCGCGAAGGACACGGCACGACGATCATCATCGAGCTACCCGCAGCACAGAGGTCAGAGGTCAGAGGTCAGAGGTCAGAGAAGCAAGAAGATGATTGAGAGGGCGCTATGGAGCAGCAGATCAAAAGTCATCGTGATTTGATTGCGTGGCAAAAGGCAATGGAATTGGTGGTGTGCGTTTACAAGTTGAGTAAAAATTTTCCGAAAGAAGAGGTATATGGGTTGACGAGCCAACTGAGGCGAGCCGCCGTATCAATTCCTGCAAACATAGCGGAGGGTCAAGGTCGTAGATCAAAAACAGAATTCAAGCAGTATCTCGGTCACGCGCGAGGTTCATTGTTGGAGGTAGATACACATTTAGAATTAGCCTTACGCCTTGAATATATTGGCTTAAAAGATCATGCGTCCGTCCAAGAACAACTTCGAGAGGTTGGGCGGATCATCAACGGACTAATGCGTTCACTAACCTCTAACCTCTAACCTCTGACCTCTGCATTTTTATGGCTAACATTCTAATCGTTGACGACGAACAGGGCATGCGGCAGTTGTTGTCGCTCGTGTTCGGGCGCGCGGGTCATAGCGTGCGCGCGGCGGAGAACGGGCGGCGCGCGGTCGAGTTGTTGCGCGAGTCGCAGGCTGATTTGATCGTCTCGGACGTGCGGATGCCGGACATGGGCGGCATCGAACTGTTGCGCGCGGCGCGCGAGTTGTCGCCGGATGTCGCGGTCGTGATGATGACGGCCTTCGCCACCGTCGAGACGGCGCGCGAGGCTTTCAAACTCGGCGCCGACGACTTCATACAGAAGCCTTTCGACGTTGACGAGTTGAAGTTGATCGTCGAGAAGGCGCTGGAACTTCGTCAACTCAAACAGGAGATACAGGACTGGCGCAAGACTCAGAGCGAGCGCGGGCGGCTCGATCAGATCATCGGTCGCTCGCCCCGCATGCAGGCCGTCTATCAGATGATCGAGACGGTGGCCGCCGTGCAGTCCACGATCTTGATCACGGGCGAATCGGGCACGGGCAAGGAACTCGTCGCGCGCGCCGTACACAATCTAAGCCCTCGTGCGGACAAGCCTTTCGTCTCGATCAACTGCGGCGCGTTCACCGAGACGCTGCTCGAATCCGAACTCTTCGGCTACGTGCGCGGCGCGTTTACGGGCGCAACCGCTAATCGCAAGGGTCTGTTTGAAGCGGCGGACAAGGGCACGATCTTTCTGGACGAGATCGGCGAGATGTCGCCCGCGATGCAGGTGAAACTTCTGCGCGTGCTGCAAGAGCGCAAGGTGCGCCCCGTCGGCGGACATGAGGAATTGAGCGTGGACGCGCGCGTCATTGCGGCGACAAACCGCGACCTTCCGGCGATGGTCAAGACGGGCGCGTTCCGCGAAGATTTGTTTTACCGCGTCTCCGTCATCCCGATTGAACTGCCTCCTCTGCGCGAGAAGCGCGAGGACATACGCGAACTCGTCATGCACTTCGCCGAAAAATATTCCGCGCAAGCCGGTCGCAGTTTAACCGTCTCGGAAGGAGCGATGGAGTTGCTCGAACGCTATTCGTGGCCGGGCAACGTGCGCGAACTCGAACACACCATCGAACGCGCCGTCGCGCTCGAACGCACCGAACAGATTCAGCCCGAACGTCTCCCCGAACAGATCACCAACTACAACCCCGCGCGCGTCGCCAACGCGCTCGACCTGCCCGACGACGGAATCAACCTCACGGCGCATCTCGATCAACTGGAGAAGACTTATTTGCTCGAAGCCCTGCGACGCACCGGCGGCAACCAGACGCGTGCCGCCGAACTCCTCCAACTCTCCGTGCGCTCCTTGCGCCACCTCCTCGACAAGCACGGCATACGCAACCTCACCGCGCAAATCCGCAACGACGCCGCTCGCGGCGCGCACGAATAGAACTAAGGGAAAAGGGTAAGGGGTAAAGGAAGAAGAAGGCGGCACACGATGAGCGTGCCGCTTTTCTTTTCTTTTCCCCTTTACCCCTTACCCTTTTCCCTTTCCCCATTCTTCTTGGCATGAGCGTTGCTCAATGAGCGTTGAGTTTGACCGCAAGGTCAGTCAGATTGATTACTCAAGGTTGAAACAGCATCGTGATGCAGACTCGCCCCACATCTAAAAGTCGAAACGGCTTCTCGCTCATCGAACTCCTTATCGTCGTTGCCGTCATCGGCATCGTGGCCGCGATTGCCGTCCCCAATTTCCTGAACTCGCGGCAGGCCGCGCACAACGCCAGCGCGTTCAGTTCCCTCCGGCTGATTCACTCCGCGCAAATCGCCTACCGCTCACGTTTCAACCAATATGGAGATTTGACCGAACTCAAGAACGCGGGGACTCTCACCGATCCGCTCATCACGGGCGGACAGCGCAGTAACTACACTTTCGTCATCAACGCCGCGACTTTGGACGCCGATTATTATGAAGTGTCTGCGACGCCGACGGTCGCGCCCTGGCGTTATTACTACATAGACGCCAGCGGCGTTATTCGCAGCGAAAACGGCAGAGCGGCGAACGCCTCCAGCCCGCCGATCAACTATTAACGGCGCGCCCGCGCCGACAGAAGACCGCCGCGAGCCGATTTCTCCCTCCTGTTGGCCGCGCTCAGAAAATTTTCGCATCTCCCCATTAAAAGTCTCTGCGGACGCCGTCCGAACCGGCGCGGATGCTCTCGTATCCGCCGCACCCCGTTTTGACAAAATTCGTCACCTCGCATCTGACGAGTTTTGTTAATCCCCGCCCTGCGTCTGCCGCCGCGCGCCCCTCTGCGCGTTTACCCCGCATAAAAAACCGCCATTTGTGGCCTCAACGCAAGTCGTCAGGCGGCGCGGCGCGTGTGGCATGACTCTTGTTACTTACGTGTTCAGCACGGCGCGTGGCCTCCCCGAGAAGGCGACCGTTGGCGCGTGAACAAAAAACTTAACCAGTACCCCTTGCCATAAGGAGCAAACGAAAAGAAATGCAACAGAACAAAGGCCAACGCGGCTTCTCACTCATCGAACTCTTGATCGTCGTCGCGATCATCGGCATCATCGCCGCCATCGCCATCCCCAACCTCCTCGCCTCCAAGCGCTCCGCT
>DATHBB010000121.1:0-13747 GCA_035296385.1 Pyrinomonadaceae bacterium
CCCGAAGGCTCGACGCTCGCTTCGACTTCCACGATTGTCGAACGCATCGCGGCGGACGTGCGAACCTTGCCGGGCGTGACCGACACGCTCGTCACCATCGGCGGCGACCGCCAGCAACTCGTCAACAGCGCGAACATCTACGTCAAACTCTCGCCGCTCGGCGAGCGCGAAGAGTCGCAGACGGAGTTAATGGTGCGCGCGCGCGAACTGTTGAAGAACTACCCGCCGGAGCTTCGCACGAACATCGGGCAGGTGCAGGCGATTTCGGGCGGCGGCCAGCGCAACGCCGACATTCAATACATGATCGGCGGCCCCGACCTGCAAACGCTCACGAAGTATTCCGAAGAACTGCTCGCGAAGATGAAGACGATGCCGAACGTCGTTGACGTTGACTCGTCGCTCATCTCCGGCAAGCCCGAACTCCGCATCCAGATTGACCGCGCGCGCGCGGCAGATTTAGGCGTGCGCGTCGGCGACATCGCGCAGTCTTTGAACACGATGGTGGCGGGGCAAAAAGTTTCCACCTTCAATCAGGGCACGGATCAATACGACGTGCGCCTTCGCGCCATCGGCGCGGCGCGCGCGAGCAAGGAGAATCTCGAACGCCTCTTTGCGCCTTCGGCGAAACTCGGCATCGTCAGTCTCGACAATCTCGTGCGCGTCGAAGAGGGCAGCGGCCCGTCGGCGATTGATCGTCTAAACCGTCAGCGACAGGTGACTCTGACGGCCAACGTCGCGCCGGGCGGTTCGCAGTCTGCGGTCTTAGCGGAACTGGATAACGCCATCAAGGGAATGAGCCTGGAGTCGGGCTACCAGACCGGCCTCGTCGGTCGCTCGAAAGAGTTGGGGCGCGCGGGTCAATACTTTTTGACCGCGATCATTCTCTCGTTCATCTTCATGTACATGGTCCTGGCGGCGCAGTTCGAGTCGTTCATACACCCGGTGACGATCCTCCTGACGCTGCCGCTCGCCATCCCGTTCGGCATCCTCTCGCTGCTTCTGACTGGGCAGACCGTCAACATCTTTTCGGGTCTCGGCCTGCTCCTGCTGTTCGGCGTCGTGAAGAAGAACGCGATTCTCCAAATCGATCACACGAACGAACTGCGCGCGAAAGGCATGGACAGGTTCGACGCGATCATACAGGCGAACCGCGACCGCCTGCGCCCCATCTTGATGACGACCATCGCGCTCGTCGCGGGCATGATGCCGCTCGTCATTTCCAGCGGGCCGGGTTCGGGCACGAACCGTTCCATCGGCGTACTCGTCGTCGGCGGTCAGAGCTTGTGTCTGCTCTTAACGCTTCTGGCGGTTCCGGTCTTTTATTCGCTCTTTGACGATCTCGGTCGCGCCCGCATCTTCGGGCGCGTCGGGAGCGGCGTCGGCGGCGCGTTCGCGTGGGCGCGCAGGCGCACGGCGACGGCGGCGGGCGCGATCTTCAACAAGTTCTGATGAAAACAGTAATTCTCAATTTGCGGTTCGGACTCATGAATTATCACTCGACGAAAAAGTTTTTCGCGCTCGCGCTGCTTCTGGCCTGCGGCCTCATGGCATCGGTTGAACAGGCGAGCGCGCAGCAAAATTCAACCGCCGCCACAAACGCTGTGACGCAGCCCGCGTCGCCGCAAGTGCAACTCGCGGACGTGCCTTTGATGGACACGCTGGCGGGCGGCGCGTCGTCGCGCCAGCAACAGGACGGCGCGCAGTCGAAGCCGGAGCGGACAAGCGCGCCGACACGAGCGACGCCGATGCCAACGCCGCCGACACTAACGCCGCAAGCGACGCCTACACCGACGCCCGCTTCGACGCCGACACCTACGTCAACGCCGACACCTGTGAGCGCGACGCCAGCCGTTACGCCCGTTGTGCGTGACGCTGAAGTTGTGAACCCGGACGCGCAGGAAGCTGTTCAGACTCGACAGTCTCAACAGTCGAACGCGCAGGCGGAGTCGTCTCTCGTCGTGCCGTCGGTCGCGCCGGATTATCGCGCGCCGAACGCGCCGCTGCCCGCGCTCGAACGCGTGGGCGTCAACATGGCCGAGCAGCGCCCGCTCGCTTTGCGCGAGGCCATCGAACTCGCCTTGAAGAACGGCAAGGACATCGAAGTGGCACGCACGAACGTGCGCGCCGCCGAGTTTGACCTGACCGCCGCGCGCGGCGCATACGACCCGCGCCTACAGACTTCGACTTTCTACGAACGTACCAAAACGCCCGTCGCCTCCTTTCTGAGCGGCGGCGAGGGCGGCGCGGTCACAACTTCGGGACTCGGCGGCACGATGCGCTTTGAAGGTCTCGCGCCGAAAGGCGGCGGCAACTACCGCTTCGATTTTTCGAGCAGCCGGCAGACCTCAAACAACCTCTTCACCGCGCTCAACCCGCAATACCCGACCGCCTTCTCCTTCACCTACGCGCAGCCGCTCCTGCGCGGCTTTCGTTTCGACGCCACGCGCCGCCAGATCGAGATCGCGAAGAAGAACTTGAGCTTGACCGACGCGCAGTTTCGCCAGCGCGCCATCGAGACGATCACGGGCGTGCAGCGCGCCTACTGGGATTTGGTCTTCACCCTGCGCAACCTGCAAATTCAGCGCGACTCGGCGCGCGACGCGCGCACGCAACTCGAACACAACCGACGCCTCGTCAACGAAGGGCAACTCGCGCCCATCGACATCGTGGCGGCGGAAGCGCAGGTCGCGAACTTCGAGCAGAACGTCTATGTCGCGCTCGACGATGTGGGTCGCGCGGAGAACGCTCTGAAGAATTTGATCGCGGAGAATCGTCAGTCGGAAGTGTGGTCGGTCGCGCTCGTGCCGACCGACACGGTTGACGCGCAGCCGCCCACGGTTGCGCTCGAAGACGCGATGCGCGCCGCGCTCTCCACGCGCCCCGAACTGCAACAATCGGACGTAGCGCGCGAGATCAACGCGCTCGACGAGAGGCTTGCGCGCGAGGCGACGAAGCCGCAGGTTGATCTCGTCGGCAGCTACGGCGCGGTGGGCCTCGCGGGCGCGTTCGATCCGGCAACGAGCGTCAACCCGTTCAGCGTGTCGAACGATCAACTGCGCGCGCGCATCAACCAACTCTCGCAACTGAACGGCCTGCCCGTCCTGCCCGACCCGCCACAGCAAGCGCTCCCCGACACGCTCGTCGGCGGCTACGCACAGTCCATCGCCAACCTCGGCGCGAACCGCTTCAACAACTTCCGCGTCGGCGTGCAACTCAATCTGCCTCTGCGCAACCGCACGGCGGAGGCGCAACTCGGTCGCACGCTCGTCGAGCGCGACCGCATACGCGTGCAGCGCGAACAGCTTGAGCAGTTGATTCAGGTTGACGTGCGAAACGCTTTGCAGGTGACGCGCACCGCCGAGTCGCGCCTGCGCGCGGCGGCGGCGCAGCGCAGCGCCACCGAGCAGCAGTATGCGAGCGAGCAGCGCAAGTTCGACGCCGGACAGTCAACCTTCTTCCTCGTACTCGAACGCCAGAACGCATACGCCGCCGCGCGCGGCAACGAACTACGCGCGCAGACCGAACTCAACAAGGCCGTCGCCGAACTGCAACGCGCGACGGGCAACGCTCTGGAAGCCAATCAAGTGCAGGTTCGCGTGCGCTGACCGTTCCCCCGTCAACGCTCGCGGCGAAGAGGGCAGTGGCAAGGACAGCGCTGCCCTCTTCGCTTTCGCGCCTGTGCGTTATCCGTCGTCTACTATTTTTTTGCCGTCGGCACATGCCCGACGATGTAGGCGGAGACCGGCGGCGCGTGCTCTCGTCATTGACATTGCCTACCGTTGAGCATATCTTTCGCGCGCTGACTAAACTCTCTGCTGCCGAACCCCGGCCTCTCGTTAATTTCACGTCTCACAAATGGAGGTAATCCCGAATGACTCTCTCACTCTTAGCTTTATGGGCGCTCGCCGGTTGGTGTCTGACCGGCGTGCACAAATGGTGGCATATCCCGCTGCCGCCGATTGATTTCCCGGAAGAACCCCCACCCGGCCCGGACTGGATCGTTCCCAAAATTCTGGGCGTCGTCGGCGGCGTCATCGGCGGCTGGGTCTTTACAGAGGTGTTTGTGTCCGGTTCCGATTCCTTAACTACAATCGCCCCGCAGGGTGATACGTGGATGCCGCTCGTCCGCGCCGCCGCGACGACGGTGGGCGCAGCCATCGGCGCAACCCTGCTCACCGACACCTACGGGCTGATAAGGGGCGGCGGTAAAAGGACGCGACGTTAGCGGTCTAATCAGAGCGAGTTGCGATTGAGTATGACTAAACAGTAACACTCACCGCAGAGACGCGAGAGCAAAGCCGCAGAGAGTCGCAGAGAGTCAAATGATCTTCTCTGCGTCCCCTCTGCGGCTTTGCTCTCGCGTCTCTGCGGTTAAAGTTTTATAAACCTCATCCAATTGCAATCTGCCATATACCAGCTTTCAATCAAATACAATCGCCTGAAGCTGACGGCTGATGGCTGATAGCTGACGGCTCTCAAATTTCCAGACGCAGGCCGTCGCGCGCTTCGACTGTGTCGCCATCCCAGAGTTTTTTGGCTTCGGCGACGAGTTTGAAGTTGTCCCATTCGGGATAGAGGTGCGAGAGCATGACGCGGCGCGCGCCGGAGCGCGAGGCGAGGCGCATGGCTTCTTTGAGTTCGAGGTGGAGTTCGACGGGCTTGTCGCGGAAGAAGGAGCACTCCATGAGAAAGAGCGAAACGTTGCGTGCGAACGCGGCGAGCGCGTCGGTGTAGCCTGTGTCGGACGTGAAGACGAGCGAGGCTCCCGTGTCGCCGCCGGACAGTTTGACCGCGAGACTTTCGGAGGTGTGCGGCGTCGAGAAAGTTTCGGCCTGTATGCCGGGGAGAATTTCAAACGCTGCGCGCGGCGCGACTTCGCGTATTTCGACGGGGAAGGGTTGCTTGAGCAAGTTGTAGTTGCCCGCCGCATCGAAGGCGCGAAAGAGTTTTTTCATGCCGCGCGGGGCGTAGATTGTGAGCGGCTTGCGTCGCGCCTGCGTGTCGGGCGCGTGCTTCGTGCCGAAGAGGAAGGGGAAGAGTCCGCCGAGGTGATCGAGATGAAAATGGCTGATCCAGATGGCGTCGAGGTTGACCCAATCCAATTTTTCCTGCGCCATGCGTAGGACGGACGACGCGCCGATGTCCAGGAGGAGCGTGCCCGATTCGGTCTCCAGCCAGTGCGCCGACGAAGAGCGCTGCGGGTGCGGCACGGACGTGCCCGATCCCAAAACGACGAGTTTCATGTGTGCCCTCTAACCTCCCTCGTGTGAGCGAAGGCTAGCAAGCGCGCGCCCGAAGCGTCAAACTCGCACGCCCGCGTCGCGCCGTGTTAAATTAAACTTCACACCAACGGAAACGGGCGACTTGATACGATGAGCACACTCACGGAGCACACTCCACTCGACGCGCTGGCCGTCTTCTCGCATCCGGACGATGCGGAGTTGACGGTGGCGGGCACACTCTTGAAGTTGAAGTCTCTGGGCTACCGCACGGGCGTGCTCGACATGACGCGCGGCGAGATGGGCACGCGCGGCACGCCCGAAGGTCGCGCCGAAGAAGCGCGCGAGGCCGCACGCATCATGCAACTCGACGCGCGCCTCAACCTCGAACAACCGGACGGCCACGTCATGCTGACGGACGAAGCGCGCCGCGCGATGGTGCGTGTCTTTCGACAGTTGCGCCCGCGCGTCGTCTTCACCTCGCACTGGGACGACCCGCATCCCGATCACGCGGCGACCGCCCGCATCGTGCGCGAAGCGGCGCGGCTCGCCAGCATGCGCCGCTACGACGAGGAGCACGGCCAGACGCAGGTTGCGATGCCCGCGCTCGCGCACGCGGTCTATTCGCGGCTCGTCGCGCCGTCGTTCGTCGTTGACGTGTCGGATTTCGTGGAAGAGAAGATGCGCGCGATCCGCGCGCACACGTCGCAGTTTTACCGCGAGGGCGCGGGCGAACCTGAGACGCGCATCAGCGACAAAAACTTCCTCGCACAGATCGAATACCGCATGCGCTACTACGGCTCGCTCGTCAACGCCGCCGCCGGAGAAGCCTTCTACGTACGCGAAGCCCTCAACGTCGAAGACCCCCTCGCGCTCCTCACGCGCCCGATGAATATTTATTCGTGAACGACGGGCGGCAAGTTATAGCGATTCACTCAACTCTCTGCGCTTCCTCTGCGGCTCTCTGCGCCTCTGCGGTGAATGACTGATCAAACAGCATTCACCGCAGAGGCGCAGAGCAAAGCCGCAGAGGAAGCGCAGAGAAAACATTTCAATTGCACATTGTCATAAAAGCGGTTGGGCTTCGTGATGCGAATGCGGGCAGGGACGCCATCGGGCGGTGAGATGCGTGCGGGCGCGTGGGGCTGGCTTTTCCCCGCGACCTATGCGCTTCACATTCTGGAAGAGTTGTGGTGCGGCGAAGGTTTCACCACATGGCTCGCGCGCGTTGCGGGGGTCGAACTCGCGGCGACGCGGTTTCTCATCTGGAACTGCGTCGCACTGTTGTTGATGGCGGCGGGCGTCGTGCTCGCGTGTCGCTTCAAAAATTTGCGCTGGCTCTTCGTCGCATACGCCGTCGCCTTTCTGCTGAACGCCTTCTCGCACCTCGCCGCCGGTCTCTACACGGTCTCCTATTCGCCCGGCCTCGTCTCAAGTTTGCTGCTCTGGCTGCCGCTCGGCGCCTGGACGCTCCTTCGTTTCCGCAAGACGCTCAGCCGCCGCCAGCGACGCGCCGGGCTACTCGTCGGGTTGTTGATGCACTGCGCCGTCCTCGCGCTCACGCTCTTCGGCGAGCGTCTGAACTTTTGACTGCCGCTTCAAGGCCGCGACGACTTCGCCTTGTCGCCTTCGAGCACGGCGCGTGCGATGGCGAGCGTGGCGATGGCGCGCGGCGACTCGCCCGTGAAGGTTTGCGCGAGCGCGACGGCGCGGTTCATGTCGTCTTTGCCGAGCGTCTGGAAGACGCCCGTGAGATCGAAGACGGGGGCGGGGAAGTTGATGGCCGAGCGCTGGCCGCGCGTCTGTACGCGCGCGGAGAGGCCGGAATCCGAGCCGGTGAACTCGGGCGCGGCGTTCGCGGCCTTCACCACGTCGGCCATGATGTCCCACGCGCGGTTGCGGTCGAACTCGAAGAAGCGCGTGGCGACGGCGACGGTCGCACGCACGCGGTCGGGGTCTTCGGCGTCGATGTTCTTCGCGGCTCCCGCCGCCGCCTCTAAGGCTTCAAAGGCGCGCGTGCGGTCGTCTTTGGCGAGCAGGCGCGCCGCCTCCGTGTAACCCCAGGTACGTTGCACGGGCGTCAAGTCGCCGGAGGCCGCGAGACGCATAACTTCCATTCCGTCCTTCTTGTCGTTCACCGCGCGGTTGAGCAGCGAGAAGTCTATGAAGCCGCGCGTCTGCCGACGCAGGTCCGCGTCTTGAATTTTGTCCGCGAAGTCGCGCGCGCGTGATTCGCCTTTGAAAGCGGCGGCTTGCGCGGCGCGCAGGTATGCGAGGTCGCGTTCGCGCGGGTCGGCGGCGCGTGCGGCCTGGTCGAGCGATTCCTGCACGGGGTCGCGCGAGTCTTCGGGCACGAGGCCGCGAGAGAGGTCTTCGCCCAAACCCTTGCGCTCCTGTTCGGGAACGTCCGGTGTGAGCGCTGCGAGGCGCGCGCGCAAGGCCGGAACGCCGTCGGGGATGACCTGCTCGAAGAACGGCAGCAGGCGCGTGATGACGAAGTAAGTGCCGACGCGACCCGTCGCCGTGCGATCCTGATCTTCGGGCGGGAGCGGGCGCAGGAGCACTTGCGCGGCGGCGCGTGCGAAGGCGAGGCGGAGGGCTGCGGGCAGGTCGGGCGTCGTGATGTCCCTGCGCCGCTGGCTCGAAGAGATGCCCTGCCCGCCTTCGCCGATGGTCATGTAGAGATGCGGCGTGAGCACGTAGGACGAAAGCAAAAGGATGTCGCCCGCGTCTGAGTTCGCGTCGGCGGCCACGCTTGCGAGCATCGCCGTGTAACGACGGTCGGCCTCCGCCGCGCTCTTCTCACGCAGCAGGACGAGAAACTCGACCGAACCCGGGTTGACGCTGTTCAGAACCGGATCGGCAAACTCCAGCGCGCGCGCAACGTCGCTGTCTTCGAGAAACTGCATGGCGAGTCGCAGGCGTCGCGCCACTTCGGGCTGAACTTCGTTGGGGTCGCGGCGCGTCGGCTGCGGCGTCGCAGTCGCACCAGCCGACGCCGGAGCGCCGGTCGGGACGCTGGCGGAAGCGTTGTTGAGTTCACTCGACTCGCGTTTGCGCGACTCTTCCATCTTGCCGAGAAATTCTTCGCCGAGCGCGCGTTCGCGTTTGGCCGCGAGTCGCAAGACCTCGCCGCGCATGTTCGTGATGTTCTGACCGCGCGAGAATTGACGCGCGCCGTCGCGGCTCTGCTGGTCGCGCTGCCGCGAGTTCTCCGCGTCGGCCACTTCCGCAGAGTCCCACGCGCGTCGAAACAGTGCGCGCGCGCGTTCCTTGTCCGTTTCCCAGAGCGCGTCCGCCGCCTGCATCTGCACGCGCGCGCGCAAAGTCTGATCGCGGAAGCCGCGCGACTCGTCCGCGAGCGTGTTGACGAGCGCGATGGCATTCGCGCGTCGTTCGGCGGCGAGCGGGTCAGCCGCGCCCGCCGCAGCGCGTGCTTTCGTGGTCGGCGCGGCGGCGGCTTTCTTCGGTTGTGCGGCGGCGGTCTGCGCGTGTGCGTGCGCGGGCTGTAGTAAGAGCGACAGCAAGCAAACTGCCGTCGCGCCCTGCGGGCGGAAACGAGAACTCATCGGTTTTTCTCCTGACTTGCGGCGCGGCGCGCGCCCTGCGGATGAATCTGCTACGCCAATTATACGCCCGACTCGCCGCGCGGTTCGGAAAAATGATGTTAAGAATGTAAAAAGTTGAAGCCGCGACACCGCCCGCAAACGCGAGTTCAACTTATCGGACAAAACAATCAGGGGCAACGGACGCGTCCGCTGCCCCTGATTGTTTTGTCCGATGTGTCAGGCTTAAACCGCGACGACTTCGAGCGCGGGGTCAACTTCCTGCTGCACCATGTTTTCAATCGCCATCAGCGTCCCCGAAATGGAACTCGGGCAACTGCCGCACGCGCCCTGATACTTGATCGTGAGCGTGTTCTCTTTGAGGCTCACGATCTCCAACCAGCCGCCGTCGCCCGCGAGCGCGGGTCGTATCTTCTCGTCGAGGATTTCGTTGATACGTAAGAGTCGCGGGTCGTCGCTCATCAATGCGCCGAGCGTGCCGCCGAGTGCGCCCGCTCCGGCTGCTGCCGCCGCGACCGCGCCGCCCTGCGCTGCTTCAGCCGCGCGTATGGGCACGGCGAGTCGCGGCAGTAAATCGTCCCAGTCTTCCGTCTCTTCCTTCTCGACCGTGATCATCTTGTCCATGTAGAAGACGGAGACCACTCCGCCCACTTCAAACAATGACTTGGCGAGCGCGTCGTCTTTCGCGAGCGACGCGCCGAGGAAGGAGCGCGCCGCGCCCGTCGTCACAGGTTCTTTCGTGATGAATTTGACGGCGTTCGGGTTCGGCGTCTCTTCGATACTATCAATCTTAGGCATTCTCTGTTCTCCAAAAAAATTGCTTCGTTCAAACGATGTTTAGATGCGGCGCGCACACGAGACGCGGCCACCGGAAACTCACCTTGAAATATTATTCGCGCGTCGCATTATACTTCGATTCGGGGCGCAGGCCGAACCCGCGAAAACTGCGTAAATTTTCACTAAAAACGGGCTAAAAACGGTCAATTTTCAGACTTTGTTGCGAGGAGCGCGGCGACAGGATTAAGTGCGCGAAAATTTATTAAAAGAAGCATTGTCAAAAAAGCCGGGAGGGTCTATATTTAACTTCCTCGCTTGTCCCCCTTTACTGGTGAGACAAGTTGAGACGAGAGGCAGAGAGTAGCGAGGGCTTTCTGCCTCTTGCTATTTTTGAGAGGTCAGAGGTCAGAGGTTAGAGGTTAGTGAAATCAGTTTCAGTTTTTAACTGATCTCTAACCTCTAACCTCTGACCTCTTATAGTTATGAACATCGGCATCACGGTCTATCCGACTTACGGCGGGAGCGGCATCGTCGGCTCCGAACTCGGCAAGGAACTCGCCAGGCGCGGCCACACCGTACACTTCATCGCGTCGGCGCTCCCCACGCGTCTCACCGAACTCAACGAGCGCGTGCGCTTCCACGAAGTCGAGATGATGTCCTACCCACTCTTCGAGCACCAGCCCTACACGCTCGCGCTCGCGACGAAGATGGCGACCGTCGCGGAGACGGAGAACCTCGATCTACTGCACGTGCACTACGCCATCCCGCACTCGATCAGCGCCATCCTCGCGCGTGAATCCTTGAAGCCGCACCGGAGCCTGCCCGTCGTCACCACTTTGCACGGCACGGACATCACGCTCGTCGGCGCAGACCGTTCTTACTTACCCATCACGCGCTACGGCATCGCGCAGTCCGACGGCGTGACCGCCATCTCGCACTACCTCAAACGCGAAACCGAAGAGACCTTCGGCTATGCGCAAGTCGAAGTGATCCCGAACTTCGTCTGCGGCTCCGAGTATGCGCGACAACCCCGGCCCGAGTTGCGCGCGGAACTCTCGCCCGCGGGCGAACCGCTTCTCGTACACGTCTCGAACTTTCGCCCGGTGAAGCGTCCCGTAGATTGCGTGGAGATTCTGGCGCGCGTGCGCGGGCGCGGCGTGGCGGCGCGGCTCGTGATGGTCGGCGACGGCAGCGAGCGCAGCCGCGCGGAGCATCGCGCGCGTTGTCTGGGCTTGGAGAGTTTCTGCACGTTCGTAGGCAAGCAGCCGCGCATCGTTGACTACCTCTCGGTCGCGGACGTGTTGCTCCTGCCGTCGGAGCAGGAATCTTTCGGGCTGGCCGCGCTCGAAGCGATGGCCTGCGAAGTGCCGGTTGTCGCCTCACGCGTCGGCGGCATACCGGAAGTCGTGACCGACGGCGAGACGGGCTGTTTGAGCGCCGTCGGCGACGTGGACAAGATGGGCGCGGACGCCTCGCAGCTACTGACCGACGAAGCGCGCCGCCGCACGATGGGCGCGCGCGCACGCGAATCAGCCCTCTCTCGCTACAACACAGACCTCGTCATTCCCCAATACGTAGAATTTTATGAGCGCATCCTCGCCGCGTCCGTTCGATGACGAAGAGAGCGGCGATTCGCTTTCTTCGTTAGTGAGTGAATCACCGCTCGCCGGTGAAGCGTGTGAGTCGTCGTTCGATGACGAAGCGAGTGAGTTGTCGTCCGACGAGCGACCCGTTCGCTACATCATCCAAAACCTCGAACGCGCCTACGGCGTGCCGGAGAACTCGCGCCGCTCCGACCCGCTCGACATGCTCGTCCAGATCATCCTCTCGCAAGCCACGAGCGACACCAACAGCCGACGCACCTTCGCCGCCCTCAAACGCCGCTTCCCCACCTGGGACGCGGCGCTACGCGCACGCGAATCAACCATCGCACACACGATCCAATCCGGCGGCCTCGCCAATCAAAAAGCGTCGGTCATCAAAAGCCTGCTCCGCCAGATCAAACAGGAACGCGGCGCGCTCGACCTCACCTTTTTACATGACCTCGCGCCCGAAGCAGCGGTCAACTACCTCTCGCAATTTCGCGGCATCGGCCCTAAGACCATCGCCTGCACGCTCCTCTTCGCCTGCCGCACGGAAGTCTTCCCCCTCGACACACACATCTTCCGCATACTGCGCCGCGTCGGCCTCATCCCCCAAAAATGCACCGACCGCCGCGCACACGAAATAATGAACGCCCTTGTCCCGACGGGAAAATTCTACTCCTTCCACGTCAACCTCATACGCCACGGACGCGCCCTCTGCCGCCCACGCGACCCCCTCTGCGAACGCTGCCCCATCGTGGAATACTGCGACTACGGACAAAGTATCATCTAGTGACAGGTGACAAGTGACAAGTGACAAGTTAAAGCAGGAATCTCGTTGGGCGAGTGGGACAGGGTTTTAATTCTTATCACTTGTCACTCGTCACCTGTCACTTGTCATTGATTTCTTATGTCTTACTTGATTGACGGCAACAACGTGATGGGGCAGCGCGTCGGGTGGCACAGGGATCGTGTGCGTGCGCGGCGCGAGTTGTTGGAGGAGTTGGCGCGGTTCGCGTCGGCGAAGAAGGCGCGCCTGGTGGTCGTCTTCGACGGCGCGCCGGACGAGCACTTCGCGGACGGTTCGAGTTACAGGGGCGTGCGCGTACACTATGCGGCGCGCGGCTCGAACGCGGACGAGCGGATCAAGTCGCTGGTCGAATCATCGCGCGAGCGGCGGACGCTCTCGGTAGTCACTTCGGATCGGGCGTTAGGCGATTACGTGCGGCGCTGCGGCGCGCAAGTCGTCCGCGCGGGCGAGTTCCGGCGGCGCATGGAAGAGGCGGGCGCGGAGAGTGCGACACCGGACGCGGACGCGCCGCCGATTGAAGAGACGACAGAACGCTGGATGCGCTACTTCGGCGTCGCGCCGGAGGATGATGAATAAGAGAAGTTCAGCCGACATATAACGCTCGTATTCAGACGCGCCCACCTCTGGTGCGGACATTTCTAACTTATATCTATACTCGGCAGTATAACTACGTTACCCGCGACTACGAATTTATTGCGCCGTGACGGTTTGGGCGACGAGGGCGAGGCGGTCGGCTTTGGGGCTGAGGGCGAGGCGTGTGATTCGTTTGAGTCCGGCGTTGGAGAAGTCTGCGAGTTGTTGCCAGCCGGAGGCGGGGGCGGCGGGGTTGTACTGGAAGAGTTTGGCATCTTGAGCCATGAGGATCGTGCCGTCGGGCATCCAGGCGAGGTCTTCGCTTGAGGGGAGCGTGCGTGTGATGGTCGTACTGCGCTTGGTCTTCAAGTCGAACGATTTGATGAGCCATTCGTCGGGGGAGATTTTATGTACGAAACTGAACGCCGTGCGGCGCGGGATTAACTGTAGCGAGCGACCGATGTTGACGTGGATGGTGTCGAGAAAGGTCATGTCTGTGGGGACGAGTTGCAAAGTGTTGGGTTTGCCCTCCGCGCCGAGTATGAAGAGGGCGAGCGTGCGTTGGTCTAGCCAGAGGTGGTAGCCGACGGGCTTGATGTTGGGGAGAACTAAGGTCGGCTCGCCGCCCGCGAGCGGGAACTTCCAGAGGCGTTGTGTCTTGTCTGCTTCGACGCGGATGACGGAGAAAAACTTGCCGCCGGGCATCGGGGTCGGCGAGTATTCGCCTTCGGGCGTGGAGGTGAGGCGGACGCTTTGCCGCGTCTTGAAGTCGTAGCGATAGATGTCCGTCTGATCGTTCTCGCGCGCGGAAGTGTAGAGGAGGCTCTGGCCGTCCGAGAGGAAACCCGGCTGGTTGTCGTAGCCCGCGCGGTTGGTGATGTTCGAGGGCTGGCCGAACTCAAGCTTGCCTTTGTTGACAGACACGTCAACGACGAAAATATCTTCCGTCGCGGCGGGCTGCGTTGCCTGCTGCGCCAAGGCGACGTAGGCGAAGTGAGACGCGACGAGCAGCGTGAGCGCGGCGCGGAGGAATTTGCGGAAGGCGGTTTTCATAAACAGGTTCATAGTGAATTGATACATTGATGCGTCGGTTCATTACTTCATCGAATCAATGAACCGATGTATCAATGGATCAATTCTTTCGCGGCTCATTTGATCTCGACGAGTTCGATGTCGAAGATGAGTTTCTCGCCGGCGAGCGGGTGGTTGGCGTCGAGC
>DATHBB010000122.1:0-4934 GCA_035296385.1 Pyrinomonadaceae bacterium
TGCTCTACGATGCGCTGCATCTCTGACAGTTCGCCGCTGCGAAAGCCGCGCGATTTAACTAAGGCTACAGGGTTGAGCCAAAACTTAGCAACCTTTTCGGCAAGCTCGACGTGGATGTGAGGTGGCTCGCTACCTTCCAGACTAAAGAAGAAGAATCTATAACCTTTTACTCTCAACACTGTCGGCATGACGGCAAGTTTACTCAGAAAGTGTATTTCGCGGAAGGGTGAGACTTGATGCGAGCAGTTCGTATCGCTCTTGAGCAAAACTTCTGTTGCTTAACGCTTACGCTTGCCGCGCGGTGCGTACTTGCGTTTGATCTCTTCGGGGCGCACGTCGGCGGGGAGTTTGTCGGGGAGGTCGAGTTGGTCGTCAATGAGGGCTTCGGTGTGGATGCCTGCGATGCGTGCGTATTGTAGGAGAATTTCTAGCGGCGGTTCGTTCCTTCCTGTCTCGAACTTAGAGATTCTGTCGTAGGTCACAGATTCTTCAGGCCATAGACGCCTCCACATGTCCTGCTGCGAGAGGCCGAGCGCGGTGCGAATTTGCAGGAGCTTTTCGGCTAAACGTTTCGGCTTCGGACGCGCGTACCCCATCAGGAGTTACCTCCCGATGAAGTCGCCAGCACAATAATCTGCTTGCTTCTACGTACAGTTATACGTAGAATGTCTTTGCGTAACCTTTTCGCCGAGAGAGTTGGCCTTCCGAACTCAACGGCGATGCTCATCACTCGGTTTGAGGTGGAGGTGAGCCTTACGCATGCGACCGTCGCGGATTTTCAAACATGGAACGCCCGCATCTTAGCAAAACCATTCTCATGTTCATAGATTTAGATTGCTCTCACCCGTATCCGCCGCGCCTCTGGGATGTCCCGCTGCGGCAGCCCATCATCCTCTACGTCGAACGCAACGCGGTGCTCCGCAGCTTGATGAGCGACATGTTCGACCTGGCGGGCTGGCACGTCCAACGCGCTTTCGACCTCCATTCCGCCGCGTCGCTGCTGCGCAGCAAGGAACGCTTCTCGCTGTTGTTGACGGGTCACGAGTTGCCGCCGCGTGAATTATTGCCCGGCAGGTCGGGGCTTGAACTCGTCCACTTGGCGCGCGAGTTGCCGCACCGTAAAGAGTTGCCGATTCTATTTTTCTCGATAGAGGATTGTGAGCGGGAGGCCAAGCGCGCGGGCGCGAATGAGTTCTTGCGCAAGCCGCATGATCTGTACTTGATGGTGGAGACGATCCGCAGGCTGATTGGGACAGAACGCGGAAGTAGGAACGCGGAACGATGAACTAAAGACAGTTGCTTTCATTCATCGTTCCGCGTTCCTACTTCATCGTTTTTGTTATTGCACGACCCAGGTGTCGCCGCTGTTGATGAGTTTTTCGAGGCTGCCCGCGCCCTGTTTGGTGATGGCGGCTTCGATCTGCGCTTCCATCATGTCTTCGTAGGTGTCGCGTTCGACGGCGCGGAAGATGCCGACGGGTTGCGGGAAGTCGGGGTATTCCATGCGGGCGAGCATGAAGGCGACCGAGGGGTCTTTGAGGTGTATGTCGTGGACGAGCAGGTCGTCCGCCGTGATGCCGTTCTCGCCGATGGTCACGACTTCCGGCTGCGCGCCGTTCATGCGTATGCCCTTGTTGCGCTCCTTGCCGAAGATCATCGGCTGGCCGTGTTCAAGGTAGATCATGTGGTCGGAGCGCACGGAGCGTTCGGTGAAATATTCAAACGCGCCGTCGTTGAAGATGTTGCAGTTCTGATAGACCTCTATGAAGGAGACGCCCTTGTGGCGCGCGGCGGCCTGCACGGTCGCGCCGAGGTGCTTCACGTCTAAGTCGAGCGAGCGCGCGACGAAGGTGGCCTCGCTCGCAATCGCGACGGAGAGCGGGTTGAGCGGGTAGTCAATGACGCCCATCGGCGTTGACTTCGTGCGCTTGCCGAGTTCACTGGTCGGGCTGTACTGCCCCTTCGTCAGACCGTAGATGCGGTTGTTGAAGAGGATGACGTTCATGTCGAGGTTGCGGCGGATGGCGTGCATGAAATGGTTGCCGCCGATGGAGAGCGCGTCGCCGTCGCCTGTGACGACCCAGACGGACAACTCCGGGTTCGCAGCCTTGATGCCGGTGGCGACGGCGGGCGCGCGCCCGTGTATGGAGTGGAAGCCGTAGGTGTTCATGTAGTAGGGGAAGCGCGAGGAGCAGCCGATGCCCGAGACGAAGACGATCTTCTCGCGCGCGATGCCGAGTTCGGGCATCACCTTCTGCACGTTGTTCAGGATCGAATAGTCGCCGCAGCCCGGACACCAGCGCACTTCCTGACCCGACACGAAATCGGCCTTCTTCAACTGCGCCGGAGGCGGCGCGACCTCGCCCGCCACGACCGACCCCGGCTCGCTCTCCGGCGAAGGGCCGCTCCCCGAAACGTTTCCGCCGATGCTCCGCGCCGCCGCGTCCGTAACTTTCGGCGCGTCGCCGTTACCGCCCTGTCCATTAGTGCTCATAATTTATCCCTCGCGCGTTTTCAGGAGCGCGTACCCTTTAGATGTTTTCCGTCTCACGCTTAATCTTCCAAATAACTCAGCGGGCAAAAAGTCCTGCGACGAGAAGCTGAAAGCCCGGCACTACCTCACCACCGTCGAGCATATCTTTCTCGGCCAATGTTATGATGTCATCCAGTGAACGATAGACGGTGACAACCCGCAACTTCGGGCTTATAACCCAAACTAACTTTGTGCCCGCACTCAACCAGTCACGAACTTTTTCTTCCACCTCGCCTATCGTATCGCCGGGGCTATTCACCTCGACCACCAGATCAGGCGCACCCGGCCAAAAGCCCTCTGTTTCACCAACCTCTTCAACACGCTCTAGTCGTATAAATGAAACATCAGGAGCACGAACTGTGTCGGGATTCGTCCTGAGTTTGAAGCCGGTTTCAGCCGCGTAGACCTCACCGAGATTATTGTCAGCGACAAACTTTCCCAGAGGAACCGCAAGACGCATTGCGATTCTGCCGTGGTTATGACCTGCGGGTGACATTTGCCTTAATTCCCCTTCCACAAGTTCATAACGGAAGCCGTCATCCGGCATCGCCAGCAATTCTTCTGCGGACATTAACTTCGTAGTCGTACTCATGGCTCTCACGCCCGATTCTTACAGATACTCCTCAACCTTCTCGACGATCTCGCGTATCTGGAACGGGCGGCCTTTGACCTTCGAGAAGGTGACGGCGTCGATCAGATACCTGGCGCGGATCATGGTGGAGAGTTGGCCGAGATTCATTTCGGGGATGATGACGCGCTCGAAGCTCTGTAAGACTGCGCCCAGGTTTTTCGGGAAGGGGTTCAAATAACGCAGGTGCGCGCTTGAGACGGAGCGGCCTTCGCGCTGCAAGCGTTCGACCGCCGATGTGATCGACCCGTAGGTCGAACCCCAACCGAGCACGAGCACTTTGCCCTGCGGCTCACCGAAGATTTCAATGTCGGGAATGTCGTCGGCGACGCGGTCAACTTTCTCCTGCCGGAGTCTGACCATGAACTCGTGGTTTTCGGGATCGTAGTTGACGTTGCCCGTCAGGTGTTCCTTCTCGATGCCGCCGACGCGGTGTTCGAGGCCGGGCGTGCCCGGAATGGCGAAGGGGCGCGAAAGCCTCTCGTCGCGCGCATAAGGGAGAAAGCCCGCGGGGTCGTCCACAAACTTCACTTCGATCTTCGGCAAGTCGTCGAGGTTCGGCACAGCCCAGGGCTCCGCGCCGTTGGCTAGATAACCGTCGGAGAGGTAGAACACGGGCGTCATGTGGCGGAAGGCGAGGCGCACGGCTTCGACCGCCATGTGAAAACAGTCGCCCGGCGTTGCGGGCGCGACGACGACCGCGGGGCATTCGCCGTTTCTGCCCCAGACGGCCTGAAAGAGATCGGCCTGCTCGGTCTTTGTAGGCAAGCCCGTGGAAGGGCCGCCGCGCTGCACGTTGATGATGATGAGCGGGAGTTCGGTCATCACGGCGAGGCCGATGGCTTCCTGTTTCAAAGCGACGCCGGGGCCGGATGTGCCGGTGAGTCCGATGTGGCCTGTGAACGACGCGCCGATGGCGGCGCAGACGGCAGCGATCTCGTCTTCGGCCTGAAAAGTTTTGACGCCGAAATTCTTATGGCGCGCGAGTTCGTGAAGGATGTCGGAAGCGGGCGTGATCGGGTAAGAGCCGTAAAAGAGCGGGCGACCCGACAGTTGCGACGCGGCGACGAAACCGATGGCGGTCGCTTCGTTGCCGGTGATCTTGCGATACTTGCCCGGCGCAATCGCGGCCTTCTTGACGCTGTAGTGCGTGGTGAAAACTTCGGTCGTGTCGGCGAAGTTGTAGCCGGTGCGCAGGGCGATGGTGTTGGCGCGCGCCACTTCGGGCAGCTTCTTAAACTTCGATTCAATCCATTGAAGCGTCGGCTCCATCGGGCGGTCGTAGAGCCAGTAGAGGACGCCGAGCGCGAAGAAGTTTTTGCAGCGGTCCATCTCCTTGCGCGTCAGTTTCACCTGCGCCTCTTGCAGCGCGCGCAAGTTCAAAGTCGTGATCGGCAAGCGATGCACGCGATAGCCCTTGAGCGTTTCGTCTTCGAGCGGGTTCACGTCGTAAGCCGCCTTCTTCAAGTTCTCTTTGTTGAACTCGTCGGTGTTGATGATGATCGTGCCGCCGTCTTCCAGGTCGGAGAGGTTGACCTTGAGCGCGGCGGGGTTCATCGCGACGAGCACGTTCGGCTGATCGCCGGGCGTGCGTATGTCCTGAGAGGAGAAGTTCAACTGGAAGCCGGAGACGCCGGGCAGGCTTCCGGCGGGCGCGCGAATCTCGGCGGGGAAATCGGGGAGCGTCGAGATGTCGTTGCCGAGGACGGCGGAGGTGTTCGTAAACTGCGTGCCCGTCAGTTGCATGCCGTCGCCGGAGTCTCCGGCGAAGCG
>DATHBB010000123.1:0-12692 GCA_035296385.1 Pyrinomonadaceae bacterium
GTAATCCTTGTGGCTCGGATCGACGACGGGCAGGCCGAGATAGACCGTGGACTGCGGCGCGCCCGGACGGTCGATCAAATGTATCTTGCGCGCGGAGACGGGCTTCGGGATGTTTTCGTAAACTCCCGCGCCGCGCTCCCAAGTGCCGAAGGCCTGCGTGATGGCGCGACGCATGGCGGCGGAGTCGAAGCGCCCCGCCACGTAGATGCGCGTGCGCGCCGCGCCGAAGTTCTCCTTGTAGAACTTCTGCACATCATTGATGGCGTAGCCCTTCAGCATCTCGTCGGACGGGAAGTAGCGCCCGTAAGGGTGTTCGCCGTAGAGCACTTTGCTGAAGCGCTCGGCGGCGAGCGAGCCGGGCTGCGAGCGCGAGATCGAGAGGTTGCGGATGCGGTTGTTCTTCAGGCGCTCCAACTCGGCGGCGGGCAGGGCGGGGCGCTGCACCACGTCGGCGATGAGCGAGACGAGTTGCGGCCCGTACTCGGAGAGCACGTCTGCGCCGATGGTCGTCTGGTCCGTGCCGACGCCGATGTTCAGACGCCCGCCCATCTGCGCCGCCGCTTCGGCGACCTGAGCGGCGGTGCGCGTGGTGGTGCCTTCCTTCATCAAATCGCCGGTGAGGTCTGCGAGCCAGACCTGTTCGGCGGTCTCGTTGATGTTCCCGACGCGCACGACGGCGCTGACAGTGACCTTCGGGATCGAGCCGTAGGGCACGAGCGTTACCTGCGTGCCGTTCTTCAAGGTGAAAGTTTCTTTGCGCGGCAGTGTGAAAGGTTTCGGCGCGCCGCCGACGGGCGGCTGTTGCTTCTGCGGCTGCTGCGCGGACGCAGGCAACGCACCGGCGAGGAGCGTCGCGCCTAAAGCGACTGCGTTAACGAAGGCGAAAAACTTTTTCGAGTTCATGTGAAAATCTCCATTGGGTTCTGCTTGAACTGTCGGCCTTTAGCTCGCGGGCTTGGCGTCGCTCGCCGGAGGTTTCGGGACGATGGTGAGCACCGTGCGGTTGCCCGTGCGCAGGTATTCGCGCGCCGTGCGTTGAATAACTTGCGGCGTCACTTTACGAAACTCCGCTTCGAGCGTGTTGATGCGCGCGGGGTTGTCGTCAAACAGCGCGAAACTGGCGAGCAGGTCGGCGCGTCCGAAGCCGTTGAGTTGTCCGAGGATGTTGTAGAAGTTGGAGCGCACTTTGATCAGCGCGCGTTCGAGCGTCTTCGGATCGACGGGCTTGTCCTGCACGCCTTTGACGACCGTGTCCACCGCCGACATGATCTCTTCGGGCTTGGTCTTCGCGTCGTGGAAGAGGTAGCCGAGCCAGATCATAGGGCCTTGATAGTTGTACATGTTGCCGAGCAGATTCGTGCCGCCAAGCACGGTGTCGGTGTAGGCGCGGCGCTTGACGAGTTCCTGATTGAGCAGGCTGTCTTCGCCCTGCAAGAGTATCTGGTCGAGCAAGCCCATCGCGTAGTATTCGGGCGTGTTGCGCGGCGGCATATGGTAGGCGAAGGAGAGCGCGGGGCGCTTGGCGAGCGAGTCCTGTTTGACGGCGTGGCGCTCGGTCTCCTGTCGCGGCTCGCTGAGGTCCGGCATCGCGGGCAGCTTCGACGAAGGAATTCCCGCGAAATATTTTTCGACCATCGCGCGCGCTTCCGCTTCCGTGAAGTCGCCGACGACGACGAGAGCGGCGTTGTTGGGCGCGTAATAGGTCTTGAAGAAATTGCGCACGTCTTCGAGTGTGGCGGCTTCGATGTCGGCGAGGTCGCCGTAGAAGTTGTGCGCGTTGTACCAGTTGGTGTTGGCGTATTGCGGCATGTCGAGCCAGGGGAAGCCGCCGTAAGGCGCGTTCAGGACGTTGACCTTGACTTCGTTGCCGACGACGCCCTGCTGGTTCTTCAAGTTCTCTTCGGTGATGGCGAGTCCGCGCATGCGGTCGGCCTCAGCCCAGAGCGCGGTCTCAAGTTTGTGCGCGGGCATGATCTCGAAGTAGTTGGTGAAGTCGAAGCGGGTCGAGCCGTTGAGTATCCCGCCGTTTTGCTGGACGAGGCGTATGAACTCCATCTTGCCGAGATTCTGCGAGCCTTGAAACATCATGTGCTCGAAGAGGTGCGCGAAGCCCGTGCGCTCCTTCGGCTCGATGCGGAAACCGATCTGGTAATAGACGGCGACGGCGACTGTCGGAGCGGACGTGTCCTGCGAGAGCACGACCTTCAAGCCGTTCGGCAGTTTGTAATAAGTGACGGGCACGTTGAAGCTGTTCTTCACGGGCGCGCTGCCGGTGGCGGCAGGGCGGGCGGCGCGTTTCTGCGCCTGCGTGAAAGACGAGAGTGCGACGACGAGGCCGAGCGCAGCGGCGACGACGACGAAGGAGCGGCGAACGCGATTTCTCATAGAACCTCCAAACTTCTTCTTAGACTGGATTCAACACTTGCGCGGGCGCGCTTGCGCGCGAGAGCGGCACGCTGCCCGAACGAAGTTGACTGAATATTTTTGGGCGTTTGAAATAAAGTTTGCGCGCTTATTTTACAAAGCGAGTGTGCAAACGGAAAGCGCGCGCGCAAAGTTTCAAAGCGGATGGATTGTCCTGAGGAACGAGGGGGAAGAGTCCGTTAATTTCTTCGCAGAGATTATTACGCAAATTCGAGCGCGCGGCCTCGTCAAAAGCCGCCGGACGGTTGACGCGTGCCGACGTGCGTTACAAGCGCGCGAGGGCGCGCTCGGCGAGCGTTAGAATCTTTTTCTTGCGCGCCTCTTCGGCGTCCGTGCCGCCGATGCTGATGCGTACGAGCGTGTCTTTCTTGAAGGCGTAGAGCGTGCTGTTGGCGTTGGTGCTGATCCAGTAGGCTTCGTCGCCGATGCCGGAGACGGGTTTGGCAGGTTCGCCCGCGAGCGGTTTGCCCTTGAGTTTCCGGCGCTCGTTCTTCGCCTCGCGTTTGTCTTCGGCGCGTTCGAAGTTGGCCTTCCAGAATTCGCGCACGCTCTGGTTGCTCGCGCCGCGCTCGGTCACTTCGAGGCTGACGGACTTGATGAAGGTCGGCGTCGTGTAGAAACATTGCGTGATAGCGAAGGGCGAATCGGTGCGGCGGTTGGGTTTCATCGCGCTCACGGCTTCGCCCTGCACCTCTTTGATGTCGTCCGAAGTAAGCAGCGCGCAGGCGTTCGAGACTGTGGCGGCGGGCGAGGCCGCGCCGCCCGTCGCAGCCGCTTGTGGCGAAGCGGTTTGCTGCGCGGCGGTCGGGTTCGCGCCCGTCGAGTTGGTCGCCTGACCGGCAACCTGGGCGGGCTGCTGCGGTGACGCGTTGCCGGAGTCCGAAGTGCAACCGGACGCGGCGGCGGCGAACAGGTAAATGGCGAGTGCGAAATAGAGTTTGAGGCGCATGCCGGAATCTTCCTCCGTTGGTTCCTGACGAATTAAGGAATCTTCAAATGAACGGTCGCGGCGCGCGTTCACTGTTTGCCGCCGAGCGCGGTGTCGATAGCCGCGCGCACGTCTTTGGCGGCTTGCGCGTTGGGCGGGAGCTTGCGCCCGTTGACGAAGACGACGGGCGTGCTATTCACGCCGAGCGAACGCGCGCGTTCGTGGTCGGCGACGATGCGCCTGTCCGCTTCGTCGCCGTTCATGTCGCGCGCGAAGCGTTCGGCGTCGAGTCCGATGTCGCGCGCGTAATCGGTAAATATCCTGCGCGCATCGCCCAACCCCGCCCAGGCTTTCTGCCCGCGATAGAGCCGGTCGTGCATCTCCCAGAACTTGCCTTGCAGACCGGCGGCTTCGGCGGCGTGCGCGGCGGCGAGCGCGTTCTGGTGCAGGCGCACGAGCGGGTAGTGGCGAAAGACGAGACGCACGCGGTCGCCGTAGTCGGCCTTGATCTTTTCCAGTTCGGGATGGAGCGCGCCGCACGGCGGGCACTCGTAATCGCCGAACTCCTCAATCGTCACGGGGGCGTTCGCGCTGCCCTTCGCCTGTGGCGGGTTCGCGCCCGTCGCGCCCGCGGCGACTTGCGTAGCGGCGTCGGCGGGCGCGTCACGCGTCGAACGCATCAGCCACACGCCCGCGACGACGGCTGCAAGCAAAGCGCCGCCGATGATGACGAGCGGCAACCACGACGGACGCCCCGCCGCTTTGGCCGGAGACGAAGCCGCGCCCTTCTTCGCTTTCTGTCTGGCGAACTGTTTCTTACTCATCGAACAATTTTGAGTTGCACCGGATGAATTGCCCGAACTTCGGCGTATCCTAACATCATTCGATCACCTACAAGCAACTCCCCACGCGACGATGAACGGGCGGCGACTGACGACGGAGACGTTCAATAAGTCCCGTCAGGGACGACTGCTAATAGCCCGGCACTTTAGTGCAGGGAGCGACGCGCATAAATGTTAATAGAGTCCCGCAGGGACGATTGAATGTTACGTCGGAAAATTCAATCGTCCCTACGGGACTCCTTTTCAACTCCATGAGATTCCCCGCCACTCAAGTGCCGGGCTATTGCCAATCGTCCCTGACGGGACTTCGAGTCAGACCTTTCGTGTCACAGCGTGAAGTTGATGACCCGCGCGGCGACCTCCCACGCGACGGACTCGAACTGCTGCCTGAACGTGTTCGTGTTAGCCGCCGCCGCAGACGAAGCGCCGCCGGAGCAAGAGGCGTTGCCGGAGAGCGTGTAGCTGCCGTCGCCCGTGATGTCGGAGGCGAGCGCCTGATTGCGCACGCCCGCGTCGGGGCGCGCGAAGAACGTGCGCACGTTCATGGCGTTCAAGGTCTGCCCCGCCTGCGCGTTCTCAGCCTTGCTCGTCGAGAGCACGATGGTGATCTCGCCCGTCGCCACGTTGTAGTTGCCGCCGTCGGCGTCGCCGAGTTTCAAGGGCTGGTTGGTGTTCGTGCTGTTCGGCGGCGGCAGCGTGTCGGTCGAAGTGTTCGTCGCCGCGCCGAACTTGCCGTACTCGAACGAGAGGTTGCCCTGCGCGTCGGACTTCATGGCGACGTAGAGACGGTCGTAGTCCGTGTCGGGCACGCGGCGATTCCAGACGACGAACCACTGGCTGTTCGGCGCGGCGGTCGTCGCGGTCGAAGGCGCGACGCGCAAGGTGAAGACGAGCTTACTCGTGCCCGCGCCCATGTAAGGCTCCGCGACCGAGAGCGACTTGATGTTGACGCGCGGGTCGGGCGGCGTGTTCTGCCCCGAGTCGAGATCGACGCCGTCGTTCGACGTGTCGCCGACGACGAGGAGGCCGGGTTCGTTGCACGCGCTCGCGGTCACGACGCTCGCCGGATTGAACTCCTTGTACGCGCCCTCGCCCGCCGAGTTAGAGGCCGTGACGCGGTAGATCATTCCGGCGCTGTAGCCGGTGTCCGTGTAGCTCGTGCCGCTGAGGGTGGCGAGCAGCGTGGCCGCGCCGCCGCTTGCCGCGCGGCGATAGACGTTGTAGCCGCTGATGGCAGCGCCGCCGTTGTCGGGCACCGTCCAGGACAAATTCGCGGACGATCCGCTGACGCTGCTCGTGACGGCGGGCGCGGCGGGCGCGACCGTTGCCGACGGCGGATCGTATTGCGCGAACATGCGGCGTCCGCCCGACTGGCGAGCGATTGATGCCTTCGCCGAGAAGGTGTTGGGCGGCCCCTGCACGCACGCGCCGATGCAGCCGTCGTCGTAGCCGATGAGGACGCGACCGCGCTTGTCAATGGTCGCGTCGAAGAAGTCGAGCATGTTGCGACCCGGATCGGCGTGCGTGATGCCGCCGCGCTGGATCGGGTCGGTGGGCGTGATGTTGGTGGTCGTCCAGGTCTTGCCGCCGTCGAAGGTCGAGGCGACATAGAGATGCCAGATGCCGGGGAAGTTCACGTCGGTGTCCGTGCCGTCGGTGGTCGAGCCGTAGAAGGCGAAGGCCGCGCGCCCCGTGTTAACTCCGCCGTCTCCGGCGACGACCGCCGGAAACGCGATCTTCTTGATGCCGAGCGACGTGCCGATCTCCTGATCGTTCAACCAGGTCACGCCCTTGTCGTGCGAGACGGCGGCGCGTGCGCGCCCCTGCGCGTCGCGGTAGCCGAAGTAAACCGATTTGCCGTCCGAAGTGACGCCGACCGACGGGTCCCAATCCTGACCGAGTCCATGACTCGTGGATGCGGGCAGAGGTCGAATCTTCCAGGTGATGCCGTTGTCTTCGCTGACGATGAGCGCCTGTTTGCTGTTCTCGTGCGTGGCCGCCGAGCCGCCGCAACCCTTGTTCGGGATGTAGGCCGAGCCGTCCGCGCCGATCTTGATGTGGCCGTGCAGGCCGACGCAATCGGCGATGGTGAAGACGGGCACGGCGGGACCGAAGGTGATGCCGCCGTCCAAGCTAAGCGAGCAGACTGCGTCGGCCACAGACTGCGAGCAATACCAGACGCCGTGCGGGTAGAGCGGACTCACGCCCGTCGGGATGGGCGCGTGAAACGGGCCGCCGCCGACCGTCTGGTGGTCGATGCCGGAAGGCGCGCCCGAGCCTTCGCTCGGTCGGAAGGTGCGCCCGTCGTCGTCCGTGAATTCCATGGTCGAGCCTAGCGGCGTGAGACCGAGTTCCTGCGAGACGAAGGTGCGTCCGGTCTTCGAGTCGGTAAAGAGGATCGGGTCGCCGAAGACGCGCGGCGCGTTGGCGATGGTCAGGAGCGGCTGATCCCAGGTGGTGTTCGCGGGCGACACCGAATCGTCGAAGGTAACGCGCAGCATGTAGGGCAGGAAGCCGCCGAAGTAGTTGACCGTGCCGCCGTTCGGAATCAACCCGCTGCTGTTGGAGAAGGCGCGCTCCGACTTCCAGTTGACGCCGATTGACGGCTCGCCCGCATCTTCCGCGACGCCCGCGGGCGCGACGAAGATGTGATAACGCGGCGCGAGCGCCGGATCGTTGTTGCCGCCGACGGGCGTTGGCGTCGGTGTCGCGGTCACGTTTGGCGGGCAGGTGGCCGCGCCCGCCATCGTGTAGTTGCCCTGTCCGGTCGAATCGACGTTGACGTTGAGGCCGTTGCCGAGCGCGCCGACGAGGATGCTGGTCGCGCCGTTGACCGCGCCGAGCGTCTTGCCCGCCGAGAGATCAACTTGCGCGCCCGTGAGCGTCGCGCCGGTGGCGGCGGCGACGGGCTTCTTCAATTTGCTCAGATTGAGCACGACGGTCAGCGTGTCTTTGTCCGCGTCCATCGAGCCGCCGTCGGCTGTGCCGACGGTCGAGTTGAGATTGTTGCGCGAGGTGTCAACGAAGCCGTAGTTGTAGGAGACGCCCGCCGGATTGGAGTTCGAGTTGTTGGCGACGCTCACGAAGTAAGTCGTGAACGTGTTGTCGGCGTGCGTCGCGTTGAAGGCGACGCGCCAGGAGGCGTTCGGCGTAACGGTCGAAGTCACGTCGCCCGCCTTGATCGTGAAGACGAGTTGGCCGACGCCGCCCGTGTAACGCTCGGAGATGGAGACGGATTTGATGTCCTGCGAAGCGTTGGCGTTCGGCGCGCCCGTCTGGTCGCCCGCCGCGTCGGCGACGACTTCGGGGCCGGGCACGGTGCAGCGCGCGTCGTTCGCGGGCGTCGGCGTTGCCGTCGGCGTGGGTGTCGCGGTCGGAGTCGGCGTTGCCGTCGGAGTCGGCGTGCCGCCCCCGCCCGTGCAGACCGACTGGCCGTTGATGACGTATTCGGCGGCGGTCGTCTCGTCAATGGTCTGGATGAGGCCGGTGCCGAGCGCGCCGACGAGAAGGCTCGTGCGACTCTGGACGGCGACAATGCGCTTGCCGGCGGAGAGATCAACCTGCGCGCCCGTGAGCGACGCCCCGGCGGTACCCGCGACGGGCTTCTTGATCTTGTTGAGCGCGACCTTGATCGTGATGGTCTTCTTCGCGGCGTCCATCGCGCCGAAGTCTGCCGCGCCGACCGAGGTGTTCAGGTTCTGGTTCGACACATCTACGAAGCCGTAGTTGTAGGCGACGCCAGCCGGATTGTCGAAAGAGTTGTTGTCGGCGCTGACGAAATAAGTGGTGCTCGTGTTATCGGCGTGAGTGGCGTTGAAGAGCGTCGTCCAAGAAGCATTCGGCGTCAGGAGCGACGGATCGAGAGCGTTGACCTTCAACGTGAAGACGAGCATCGGCGTTGCGCCCGAATAGTCCTCCGCCACGGAGACGGATTCGATGTCCTGCTGCTGGTTGGCGTTGGGCGCGCCGGTCTGGTCGCCCGACGCGTCGGTGATGACCTTCACGCCGGGAGCGATGCAGCCGTTGCCGTCGAGGGGCGTCGGGGTCGGCGTCGGAGTGGGCGTTGCGCTGCCTCCGCCGCAGTCGTCGGTCGCCGGATCGAATTGTTTGAAGAGGCGACGCCCGCAGGACTGGCGCGCGATGGTCGCCAGTTTGGCGCGCGAGCCGGAAGGGCTGGAACAACCCACGCAGCCGTCAGCATAGCCGACGAGCACGCGCCCCTGCTTGTCCACCTGAATGTCCATGAAGTCGAGCAGATTGCGGTCGCCTTTGGCGCAAGCTCCGACGCCGAAGCCTTCGGTGCAGATCGAGCCGCGCTGGACCGGATCGTTCGGCGTGGCGTTCACGACCGTCCAGGTCTTGCCGCGGTCGTAGGTAGTGGCGACGTAGAGATGCCAGACGCCGTTGTCTGTGTTGTCGGCATCGGTCGAGCCGTGGAAGGCGAAGGCGGCGCGGTCGTCGTCGCCCGCGATGACGGTCGGGAAAGCGGTGTTGCGTATGCCGTGGGGGATGCCCACGTTTTGATCGTCAACCCAGGTCTTGCCGCGATCATGCGAGACGGCGATGTGCGGTGTGCCGTCGCCGTTCTCGTAACCGAAATAGACCGTACCGTTTCCGCCGACGCCGACCGCCGGGTCCCAGTCGCCCGGGATGCTGTCGTAGGTAGCGGTGGTCGTGTCGGTGTCGGCGACGGTGCGAATGGACCACGTGATGCCGTTGTCTTCGGAGACGACGACGGCTTGATTGGAATTACACTGGCGGTGCGGGACATAGACCGTGCCGTCGGGCGCGACCTGCACGTGGCCGTGTATGCCGCCGCAGGTGAGAATCTGCATCGGGACTGTGGGGCCGTAGGTCAAGCCGCCGTCGTCGGAGCGCGCGCAGAAGGCCGTGACCAAATCCTGCGAGCAGTAATAGACGGCGTTCGGGTAGACCGCCGTGCCGCCCGTGAGCGGCGCGTGATAGGGGCCGCCGCCGATGGTCTGGTGATCGACGCCGGAAGTTAAGGGGCCGCCTTCGTTCGGAATCCATGTCTCGCCGTCGTCGTCGGTCAAGGCCGAGAGGCTGTTGGTTCCGGCGAGTTGGGAGATGATGGTGCGTCCCGTGTCGCGGTCCGTGTAGAGAATCGGATCGAGCGTGTTGAGCGAGGTCAGAAGGAAGCTCTTGTCCTCCCACGTCGCGGTCGCGGGGTTCGTCGTGTCGTTGAAGGTCACGCGCAGGGTTTGAAGGTCGGCGATGAACATGACCTTGCCCGTCTTCCAGTTGACGCCGAGCGTCGGCTCGGCGGCGCTCGCACCGAGACCGCCGGACGGCTGATAATTCGTGAAGCGTGGAGCGGTGCCCGTCGCCGCGTTGAAGCGACCGGACTTCGGCTCGACGCTAATTGCCATCGAGACGCTCTGCCCGAGCGGCGCGAACGGAACTATGCGCACGATGTAGTTGCGCTTCACGGCAGGCAAGACGCCCTGTTCCGGGTCGGCGGAAGTGCCTATGGAGAGCACTTCCTCGCCCGCCGTGCCGTTGGCGTTTCTGAGATAGACGCGATAGTCGAAGTCGGCGGTCGCGTTCGGCCAGGACATCCCGATGCGCACCTGATGCGTGTCGAGGAGTCCTGCGGGCACGTCAACGTCGAGCGCGTAGTCGTCGCACGGCATCGCCGCGTTGCACTGGAGCGCGCCCGCAAAGCCCGTCACGTTCGGGACGTTGAACGGCCCGGCGGTGTAGCGCAAAGGGTTCGTGGGCGTGTTGGCGGTCGTCAGCGTGCCGCTCGCGGGCGTGGCTGCGCGGCTGCCGCGCGTCCAGAGGCTTGCGGCTGCCACAACCACGAAGGCTGATAGTAATAGCAGGCGAAAAAAATTCCGTGAGGTGAGTCGTGTGGGAAGCGTACGAATCATGATCTCTCTCCTTCGTGGGTGGCGACGGACCGACTAGCTAAAGTGCGCGTCTGTATGGGTGTTTACTTTTCAACGCGAGGTTGGCGAAAATTTCCACTTGTGAACGCGTACAGGATAGGAATGCGACTTGAGAAATTCTTGAGGAATACTTGAGACGGGCGGGGCGGCGAAAAGGCAGCGAAAAAGCCGCCAGAAATGTACTTTTCGGGCGAAAATTTACCTTAAAAAAATTACGGGTCGGCGACGCGCACACGTCGCCGACCCGTTTCAGTTTTTCAAGCAAGCCCCGTCGGGGGTTCAAAATATTTGAAAAGTAAGGCCACAAAGGCCGCTTTTGTCCCGTCAGGGACATTTGAGAATAGCCCGGCACTTTAGTGCCGGGGATAAGTTGAGATGGTGAATTGGAGTCCCGTAGGGACGATTGAAATCAACGCGAGATTCAATCGTCCCTACGGGACTCCATTGACATTTATGCACATTGTTCCCAGCCATAAATGGCTGGGCTACTATCAATCGTCCCTGACGGGACTTCTCAAACTGCTCCCAAGTAAAACTGTTCAACTCACTTCTTCCTGCGCGCGCCGCTTGCGCCGCGAGCGCGCGACGAGACCCGCCAGCCCCGTGCCGAGCAGAAGCATGGTGGCCGGTTCGGGCACAGGTTCGGGGGGCGTCTCCGAAGCGTTCGAGATGGTGCCCGTGATGGCTCGCGCGAAGTTGGGCGTGAGGCCGAGCACGTCGCTCACCGTGAGCGTGAATTGTCCGGTCGTGCCGTCGGCGCGCGTGAAGCTGAAGGTCTGCACGGGATTGTCGAAGCGCACGTTGACGCTGTAGCTCTGCGTCGGGCCGACGCGCTCGACGATGCCTGAGAGCGCGGCGGTGTAGGTCGCCGTTTGCCCGCCGGTGATGCCGGTCGGCGCGTCGAAGTTAATGGTGAGCGTAAACGCGCTGCCGTTGTAGTTGTTGATGGTCGGGTCGGAGGGCGGCGCGATGTAGAAGGAGCCGAGGTTATTGAAGTTCGTCCCGCCGGGAGAGGCCGCCGCGCCGTTCAGCGTGCGGTTGCCGCCCACGGTCGTCGCGTTGAAACTCGAATTGATGTAGGACAAGCCCATCAGGGTCGCGCCCGTCTGCGTGCCGCCGAGGCTCGTAAAACTGCCGGAAGTTGTGCCCGCGAACGTCACTTCGTCGGCGCGCGCAATGTTTGGAGCGAGCGCGACGAAGCACAGGAGGCCGACTGCGCACAGAATTTTTTTCACAAGTGCGATGCAGAATTTTGACCCGAAACTTTTCATCTTTTTCACCCTTAGAATTTTTTGCAGTTGCGCCTCGAAATTTTTCTGTTGCAACTCGCGGCGCACGTTTCAAGCCGCGCGCCTTTCTCCCGCGCGTGCGGCGGCGTGCATATCGGCCAACGCGCTTTCGGCCAGCAGGCGCAAGGCCAGCGGCACCGGCGGCGCATCGTCGTGCGGCTTCGTCGTCTCGGTGGCGACGGGCGCGTGGCGTGAAAGCAGCGGCAACTCCGCGTCGCAAAATTCGCACGCGGCCAGATGCTCCGCAACACACTCGCGCGCGAGGAAAGAGAGCGTGCCTGCCGCGTAGGCGGCGAGCGCGGCGGACGCGGGGCAATCGGGTTGTTTGGCAAAACGTGGCATCGCAGGAGACTCCTTTCGACTACGGCAAATGATTCAACTAACGATTCAACGCACGGCACTATCTCGAAGACATTCAATCCGGAAACGTCACCCTGAGAACATCGCTCCGGGGGCATCGTCCGGCGCGACGTTGAAGAGAAAGTTTGTGCGCGCCCGCCTGCCTGTGCCCTGACGGGCGCGCGCATGTTTCGTTTCCTTCAAGCCGCGTTCGACAACACAATCGCGTCGACTATTCTTCGCCTGCGGCGTCGCCCGACTCGCGGCGGCGCTTGCGCACGAACGAAGCGAGGCCCGCCAGACCTGTGCCGAACAAGACCATCGTGGCCGGTTCGGGCACGGGTTCGGGGGCGGCGGCAAGGTCATGCGAGAAGTTGTCGATGATCGGCTCGCCGCCGCTCAGGGCGCGTATGGCGATGCTGGTGATGTCAACGTCGGACGTGTAGCCGAAGAACGAGAAGGTGTTGAACTGTGTGGAGGCAACGGTCGAAGCCAGTGCGCCGTTGATGTAAATCTCGTAGCTTCCGGCGCACGCGCCCGGCACTTGCGTAGCGCTGCTGCACTTGATGTCGAAGCCGACGGCGCGCGCGCCCGCGGGCAAGGTGATGACGATGTTGTCCACGTTGAACTGGCCGGGCGTGTTCGTGTTCGAGATGAGCGCGTAGTTGTCAACGAGTCCGAAGTTGGTTCCCGTCTTGACGCCGACTTGATGATTCGCCGCGCCCGAAAAAGTTACCGGGGCAAAGTTGGTCAGCGAATTTGTGTAGTCAATGTCGGACGTGCCGAAGGTGATGTTGGTCGTGTTCGGCGCGGCGGTGTTGAACGCCGCGCGGTTAGTGAAGACTAAGGGCGCGGCGTTAGTTGATGGGGCGGTCGCGAGTGCAAGTAAGACGAAAGCGGCGAGGGCGAAGAGGGTCTGATTGAAACGAAACATGCTGTTTTCTCCTTAAGTGTTAGC
>DATHBB010000124.1:0-8143 GCA_035296385.1 Pyrinomonadaceae bacterium
GTTCAAATAACGGATGCGCGCACGGGCACGGTGAAGGGGCCGGGTGAGCGCCCGCACGAATATCTTTTCATCACGGCGGACAACCGGCGCGCGCGCATCGGCGAGTTCGTCTATTACGCGGCTGAGGACGGCGCGGAACGGCGGCAGATTCTCGGCAACATCACGGCCAGACGACTCGTGCGCAATCTGCCCGACGCGTTTTTGTCCGATCCCGAAACGCCGCCCGCAGACATCTCCGCGCTCATCGGGCTCGACGCCGAAGGCTGCGAACTCTACGAGATCACGGTCGAGACCATCGGCTATTTTCACGCGCAGATGGGCGACTTCGTCAACCCGCGCATCCCGCCGAACGCGGGCGACGCCGTCTTTCTAGCTTCGTCCGAAACGCTCGCCGGCGTGCTCAGTTCGCGGCGCGCGGGCGACAAGGGCGCGGCGCATGTCGGCAGTCTCCTGACGCGCAACGCGGGCGAAGTTCCCGTCGTCCTTTCGGTCAAAGATGTCGTCTCGACGCACCTCGCCATACTAGCTTCGACGGGCGCAGGGAAAAGTTACACGGCGGGCGTGCTCGTCGAAGAGTTGATGATGCCGCACAACCGCGCGGCGGTGCTCATCGTTGACCCGCACGGCGAGTACGACACGCTGCGCTCGATTGAGGGCGACCGGCGCTTTCACTCCGGCGACTACAAGCCCGAAGTAAAAATCTTCACGCATGAACGCGTGCGCGTGCGCTTCTCCTCTCTCACGGAAGCCGACATCAAATACCTCCTGCCCGAAGGCGCGAGCGACAAGATGCTGCATTATCTCTCGCAGGCTTACCGCAAGTTGACGGCGAGCGAGCGCGGCGAGCGCGGCCTGTGGGGCTATCACGACCTGCGCGACGCCGTGACGGCTGAGAAGTACGGCGAAGAGGACGCGCGCGGCGGCGCGGGCGCGGGCGGCAACGTCGGCTCGATTGACGCTCTGCTGTGGCGGCTCGATTCGCGCTTCGACCGCCCCGGCTCGATCTTCTCCGACCACGAGCACATCGAACTCAAAGAACTCTTCCGCCCCGGTCGTTGCACCGTGCTCCAACTCTCGGACATTGAGCAGCACGAGCAGCAGGTCGTCGTCGCCACACTACTCAGGCGCGTCAACAAGGCGCGCATGGCGACCGTGCGCGGCGAGGCCGACACGTCGAGCGAGAGTTTCCTCCCCTATCCGGTCTTCACCCTGCTCGAAGAGGCGCACCGCTTTGCGCCCGCAGGTCAAACCGTCGTTTCGACGAACATCCTCAAGCAGATACTTTCCGAAGGGCGCAAGTTCGGCGTCGGCATCGGCCTCATTACGCAGCGACCGGGCAAACTCGATCAGGACGTGCTCTCGCAGTGCATGACGCAGGTGATCATGCGTATCGTCAACCCGATTGATCAGGACACGGTGGCGAAGTCGGTCGAAGGCGCGGGGCGCGGGCTGCTGAACGAGCTTCCGGCGTTGACGAAAGGGCAGGCCGTGTTGAGCGGCGTCGGCGTCAACACGCCCGTCATGTGCCGCGTGCGCGAGCGCATCACGGAGCACGGCGGCGAAACCTTCGACGCGCCCGACGAGTGGGCGCGCTGGCACACCGAAAGCGAGCGCCAGCACCGCGAGCAGAACGAGGCCGTCGTCCTCAAACCCACTTCGGCCAAAAAGGTCGAGAAGATTCGCGGCATACAGATTTAACGCGCCGCACCTCGAAAGACGCCCGACGCGCGGCGGGCGCGCGTGGAGGCGCGCGTGCAACTTCTCCGGCGCGCCTGCACTTTTCACTATTGACTTGCCGCGCGCCGAGTAATATCTTCTCGCCGCTGAAGGATAGATACCGAACCTGCCGTGCCCGAAGTCGCAACGGAATTTTAAGCCCGCACAGCCTTTCGCCCGCACGGTCTGCCAAGCATTTCACACGGCGGTCGCCCGACCGTCGCCAAGTTGCCAGAAGGAGTCCAACCCAATGTCACACGACACACTATGCCCCCGTTCCGCACTCAAATTGCTCCGCCTCTCTTTCGTCGCCGCATGTCTCCTGTGTCTTGCGGCGGTCGCCGCGCAGGCGCAGCAGACGCGCGCGAGCCACGCCGCGCCGCGCGCCGACGCCAACTCGAACGCCTCCGCGAACGCCGACGCCGACATGCCCGCTTTTCAGGAATACAAAGGCGTACGCATCGGCATGAGCGCCGACGAAGCGCGCAAGAAACTCGGCTCGCCGACCGACAAAGGCGACACGCAGGATTTCTATCTCGTCTCGGAGAAGGAGAGCGTGCAGGTGATGTACGACGCGGAGCGCAAAGTCTCCGCCCTTGCGCTCATCTACATGAACGCGGGCGCAAACGTCCCGACGGCTAAAGCCGTGATGGGCACCGACATCGAAGCCAAGCCCGACGGCTCGCTCTACAAAATGGTGCGCTACCCGAAAGCCGGTTACTGGGTCTCCTACAGCCGCACCGCCGGAGACGCGCCCATCGTCTCCGTCACGATGCAGAAGATAGACTGAAGAAAATGATGAAGTAGGAACGCGGAACGATGAACTGAAGCAACAGTCTTCAGTTCATCGTTCCGCGTTCCGCGTTCCGCGTTCTCCACATTTGCTTTTACCCGCCCCCGCGATGCTAAGATAAACAGGTCAGCCCGCAGCAGTTTGCCCGTCGCCGTTCTCTCCCTTCGCACGGCGTCAATTTTTCACTCTCACGCGAAGTTTTTGTAACGACTGCGCGCTACCTTGTGCCGCGCGCGACATTAGAAGGGGAACGGATGCCCGGTACAACGAAGACTCAAATCTCTGGCCGCGTCGTGGAATTTCTCTCCACACGCCGCGACGAAATCCTCAACGTCTGGATTAAAGAGCGTCTGGAATCGGAAGACTTCCGCGACGAGTTGATCTCGAAACACGAACTGCGCCACCAGTCGCAGCAGATCGTCGAGATGCTCGCACGCGCCCTACAGGACTCCGACGGCGCGGACTTCGACGATCCGGCGTTCGACGAACTACGTGCCTTCCTCAACGAGATTTCGCGCCAGCGCGCCGTCAAAGGCTACACGCCGTCGGAAAATGCCACCTACATCCTCTCTTTGCGCAACGTCGTGCTCCCCATCCTCGCCGAAGACTTCGAGGGCGACACCGTCACGCTCATGCGCGAGATGGATCACTTCACGCGTCTCTTAGACCGCATGGGGCTGGTGATGGTGGAGAACTTCATTCGCTCGCGCGAGGAGATCATCCGCCAGCAGCGCGCCGACATGCTCGAACTCTCCACGCCCGTCATCAAGGTGTGGGACAAAATCCTGACGCTCCCCATCATCGGCACGCTCGACTCGCGCCGCGCGCAGATGATGACCGAAGCCCTCCTGCAACGCATCGTTGACACCGGCTCGACGGTCGCCATCCTCGACATCACGGGCGTGCGCACGATGGACACGCTCGTCGCCAACCATTTGATCAAGACCGTCACGGCGGCGCGTCTGATGGGCGCGCGCTGCATCCTGACGGGCGTTTCCCCCGCCATCGCTCAGACGATGGTGCAACTCGGCATAGACCTCTCCGAGATCACGACCCGCGCGCAGATGTCCGACGGCATCAAGCTCGCGCTCGAAATGATCGGGCGCAAAGTCGTCTCCGCCGCCGCACTCGCCGCGCACCTGCGCGCGAACGGCGCGAATCAAGATTCCGCCAGGCTGCCAACTCAAGGCGGAACCGGAAGTGAAATCAAACAATAAGAGGTAAGATGAGCAGCGATTAACGGAGCGACCGCATGCCTCCCCGTAAGCGATTAGTCTTTATCAGCCACAGCGGCATAGATACTTGGGTCGCCAAGCAAATCGCCCGTGAAATTTCCGCGTGCGGGGCAGTGCCGTTTCTCGACGAGGCTGACATTGAGAAGGGTGAAATCTTCGAGGAAGAGATACGTAACTTCCTCAGTCAGGCTGACGAACTGTTAGTGTTACTAATGCCGTGGGCGCTACAGCGTCCTTACATTTGGTCAGAAGTCGGCGTAGCTTGGGGTCGCAAGCTTCCTATCATCGGCGTACTACACGGGCTTACCGCCGCAGAATTGCAGTTGAAGCCGGGCATTCCGGTCTATTTGAAAGCCGACAATCTGTTAGAGATTAACGATCTGGAGCTATACTTCGCACAACTAAAAAAACGTGTCAGGAGTCGGAGGCAACGCAGACAGGTGAAGCAAAAGTGATCCTAAGACGAAGAGGTGATTGGATGGGCACGCCACAAATTTTCATTTCACACGCTTTCGCAGACCGCAGCTGGGCGCGTGATTTCGCCGAAGCCTTACACCGATTCGACGTGGACGTTTGGCTCGATGATTTTCGCATCAAACCCGGCGACTCAATCAGTGATCTGTTTGAGAAGGGGCTGCGGGGCAGTGATATCGTAGTCTTGCTCATCAATCAAGAAAGCCTCACGCAGCCGAACTTATTTTTCGAGTATGGAGCGGCTTCGGCGATGAATAAGAAAATCGTGCCCATCGTGTCCGAGGAAGTGACTGCCTCAGAACTACCGGCAGGGATATTGAGCAGAAAGTACCTCATCCGTAAATCCCCGGAAGAGACCGCGAGAGAGTTGGCAACAGGACTGGAACTGCCCCAGACTGAGGCCGCGTAACTGTCATATTCAGTTACGCCACACATTCACAAACGTACTCGCGGTAAAAACCATTAGCTGAGATGTAATAGTTATCATTTTGCCCGGTGATGTCATAACAACACTGGAGCAGATTATTACGGGGGAAGTGATGTCAGCACACGGCGCACAGCGCATCCCGATACTGAAAGTTGGCCGCGTCCTCGTCGTCCCCGTGCAGGTGGACATGGACGATGCAACCGTTATCGGCTTGCAGGAACGAATACTTACCGAACTCGAACGCACGGGCGCGCGCGGCGTTCTAATAGACATCTCTCTCCTTGAGATGGTTGACTCCTTCATCGGGCGCATGCTCTCGGACATCGCTGCGATGGCGCGCATCATGGACGCGCGCACGGTCGTCGTCGGCATCCAACCGGCGGTCGCCATCACGCTCGTCGAACTCGGCCTTGAGTTGCGCGGCGTGGACACAGTCCTCAACGTTGACGAGGGCATCAAGTTGCTGCGCGACGAGTTTGGCGCGGACGACGGCGACGAAGAGGACGCGGAACTACAAGGAGAGTGGCATTCGTTTGGAGAGTCGCGCCATCACGCTTGAGTCGGAGCATGACATCGTCGTCGCGCGCGGCGAGGTGCGCGCGATGGCCTCCGCGCTCGGCTTTCGTCCGCTCGACCAGACGCGCCTCGCCACCATCGCCTCCGAACTCGCACGCAACATCGTCAAATACGCGGGGCGCGGCCAGGTGATCGCGCAGCCGACGCACGACGCGCAGGGGCGCGAAGGCTTGCGCCTCATCTTTGAAGACTCCGGCGGCGGCATCCCCGACATCCCCGCCGCTATGCGCGACGGCTTCTCAACGGGTCGCGGACTCGGGCGCGGTCTCCCCGGCTCGCAGCGTCTCGCGCACGAATTCAAGATCGAATCCACGCCCGGACGCGGCACGCGCGTCACAGTCGTGCATTGGATTTAGCTAAACGATGAACGCGGAATGATGAACGATGAACGGAAGACAGTCAGTTGTCAGTAGTCAGTTGTCAGTTGCATGTGGTCATCACGCTAGTTACTAAAGATGGTCTTGAACAACTGACTACGGACTACTGACAAAGAACAGTTTCTAATTCATCGTTCCGCGTTCATCGTTCATCGTTTTCTTATGAGAGTCATACGATCAATGGAGGTCAGGGACGAGGCTCAGGTGGGCGCGGTGCGCCGCGCCGTGCACGCCTTTGCGGGCGGCATGGGTTTCAACGAGCGCGAGTTGGCCGAGATTGACATCGTTGTGCAGGAAGTGGGAACGAACGCGGCGCGCTACGCGAGGGGCGGCGGCCAGATTCACTTTACGAGCACGCTCGGCGCGGAGCCGGGGCTGGAAATCTTCTACACGGATCAGGGGCCGGGCATTTATGATTGCGACCGCGTCGTGCGCGACGGCGTCTCGACGGGCGGCTCGCTCGGCGCGGGACTCGGCGCGGTGCGTCGGCTGATGGACGAGTTTGAAGTTTATTCCACCGTCGAGACGCCGTCGCGGCTCGCCTCGCTCGCGCGCCGCACGACGCACGGCACGGCGCTGCTCCTGCGCAAGTGGGTCGCCACGACGCGTCTCTCAGACAAGAATCATGCGGCGACGGCGCGGCGCATCGGCGTCTGGTCGCGCCCGCACCCGCAGGAAGACCAAAACGGCGACGCTTATTTCATACGCCGCCGCGCGGGGCAGACGCTCGCGGCGGTGGTTGACGGATTGGGGCACGGGAGCGGCGCGCACGAGGCTTCGCGCGTCGCGCTCGAAACACTCGCGGAGTGGCAGGGCGAATCGCTCGAAGACGTTTTCCGCGCGACGCACGCCGCCTTGCGCCCCACGCGCGGCGCGGTGATGGGCGCGTGCATACTCGACACGGCGCGCGGCGCCTTCTCTTACGCGGGCGTCGGCAACATCGAAGTGCGCGTCTTCAACACGCCCGAACCGGCGCGCCCCATCTCTAACAACGGCACGCTCGGCTCGCGCATGGAACGCCTGCGCGTCTGGTCGCACGCGTGGGCGGAAGGCGCGTCCGTCGTGCTGGCCTCCGACGGTATCAGCGCATCCTGGGACATGAACGACTACCCCGGCCTGTTGCACAAAAACCCGCAACTGCTCGCCGGAATCCTGATGCGCGATTACGCGCGCGACAACGACGACGCGACCGTGCTCGTCGCCAGATGATTTGTCAGTTGTCCGTTGTCAGTTGTCCGTTGGAAGAAGGAGAGACTTGGCCTTCCAACGGACAACGGACAACGGACAACTGACAACTGACAACTCTTATGGAAGGCATCGAAACCACCCGGCTCGGAGACATCTACGTGCGGCGCGAGGCCGACATCGTCAAGGTGCGCGAACGCGTGCGGCGTCTGGCGCGCGAGATGAGCTTCGACACGACCACGCAGATCAAGATCACCACCGCTGTCTCCGAACTCACGCGCAACATCTACGAGTACGCCGGAAGCGGCGCGATCACGCTCGCCGTCGCCCGCCGCGCCGACGCGAGCGGCGCGACGGGCCTGCACATCACCGCGCGCGACAACGGCCCCGGCATCAACGAGGTTTCTTTGCGCGCCATCATGCGCGGCCAGTACAGTTCGCCTTCCGGCCTCGGCGTCGGGCTGACGGGCACGCGCCGCCTGATGGACGAATTCGAGATCGAATCGAAGGCGGGCGAAGGCACACGCGTCTCGGTCGTCAAGTGGCTGCCGCCCGCAGAGGCCGCCGGAATCAAAGAGCGCATCGGCGCTTTGCGCGCAGACTTCAACGCAGATGACAACGAATCCGCCGTCGAAGAACTCGCGCGCCAGAACCGCGACTTCGTGCAGATACTCTCCGAACTCGAAGAGAAGCGCGAAGAACTCGAACGACTCAACCAGAAGCTCACCGCCTCGAACTCCGAACTCAACGAGGCCAACGCGCGCCTGCGCGAACTGGCCGAGATGCGCGAAGAATTTCTCGCCCTCACCACGCACGATCTGCGCTCGCCTTTGACGGTTATCAGCGGCGTCATCAGTTTCTTCACCTCGGGCCGACTCGGCGAGCTATCGCCAGAACAGAAGAACATGGTGCAGATGGTGGAGCGCAACACGCAAAATCTGATCGAACTCGTCAACGATCTGCTCGACGCCGCCAAGCTCGAATCCGGCGCGCTCCAACTCGAAGCCGCGCCGACGGATTTGCGCGCCCTCCTCGGCGAAATCTGCGAACCGCTCGAACCGCTCGCGCACGAGAAAGGCATCACGCTCACGCAAGCTCTGCCCGAAGCGTTGCCCCCGGTCAGCGCCGACCGCGCCAAACTCCGCCGGGTCCTCGTCAATTTGCTCTCGAACGCTTTGAAGTTCACGCCCAAAGGCGGGCACGTCTCCGTCAGCGCCGAACGAGTTGACGGCGACGGCAGCGGCGGCCTGGTGCGCATCGCGGTCGCGGACACGGGCGTCGGCATCGCGGCTGACGATCTGCCGGTGCTGTTCGACAAGTACGAACAGGCGCGCCATCGCGCCACGCGCGGCGAGAAAGG
>DATHBB010000125.1:0-2935 GCA_035296385.1 Pyrinomonadaceae bacterium
GCCCAGATCAACGCGCTTCGTCTCTTTGCGCGCGACGAGGTCTATGACGGACAGAGAGTTGCCGGGCTTCTGCGCGCCGTAGTTGCCGACGTAGGCCGTGCGACCGTCGGCGGAAGCGACCACCTCGTGCGGCGAGTCGCCGGTCGGGACGCGCGCGACGACTTTCATGGTCGCCGGTTCGACGATGGCGAGCGTGCTGTCCTGCTTGTTGAGCACGAGCAACAGGCCGTCGCTCGCGGGCGCGGGCGTGGCGGCGGTTGTCGCCTGTTGATGTGTATGCGCTCCCGCTGTCGCAGGTGTGGTGTGTGCGTTCGAGAGCGTGGCGGCGGCCAACAGCACGAGGAGCGCGGCACACTTCGAGAGAAATTCCATTTTCACGGATCGAGTTCTCCATTCATTCGGGCTTTAAGGGTTGCGACGAAACCGCAAACGCTACAGGGCAGTTAATACGCAAAAGCGCGCGGCGTGTTTCGAGTTGCAAAAAAGCCTTCACCGCAGAGACGCAGAGTTAACGCAGAGGGGGCGCAGAGAGAAGAAAGTATGAAGTAGGAACGCGGAAGAATGAACTGAAAACAAATTGTCTTTAGTTCATCCTTCCGCGTTCCTACTTCCTGGTTTTCCTCCGCGTCCCCTCTGCGGCTTTGCTCCGCGTCTCTGCGGTGAAGGCTTTAATAAACACTTGCCTCAACTTGCCGACGCCGTTTCGACGCGTCTTCCGCGCCGCAAAATAACGTAGGCGAGGAGTGCGCCGATGAGGATGCCCGCCAAATCCCATTGGAGGTCGTTCGGCGCGTCGTGTTTGCTCCAGATACGTTGGCCGCCGAAGTAGCGTTCGTCCCAGAGTTCGATGATCTCGTAGAAGGCCGAGAGGCTGAAGAAGACTGCGAGGGCGAAGAAGACTGTGAGCGGAAGCGGCAACGCGTGCCCGAAACGTCGCAACGCCTCCGCCAGCAGCCACACGACGAGCGGCATCGTCAAAGTCTGCACCGAGAGATGCGCCAACTCGTCGTACATCACGGGGCCGACGGAGCGACCGTACATCGAGAAGAAGTTGCCGAGCGCGTCCACCTGAAGCGCGGCGAAGACCAGGAGCAACAACACGGGCGGCAGGGAGATGCTGTAGCGTGCGCGCAAGTAAAAATAGACCGCCGCGAGCCACGCGCCGCCGAGCAGCGTGCAAGTCGCGAGCGGCAGGTAACACATCTTGAGCAGGAAGGCCGCGCCCGCAAGGACGAGCGCGATGTTGACGGGCAGCCCCAGACGTTTAAGCAGTGGAGACATGAGTTCTCGCCTTTCGTGTCGCGTGTCGGACAACTATCGAACTTCTCAAGCGTATGTAAGAACGCGGCGCGAGAATTTTTCTTGCGCGGCGAGGAAGATCATAAACGCGCCCGCCTTAAATTTAGAGAGCGGCACGGTGCGCCTCAACCGTCGGTCAGCGTCGCGGCTATTTCGGGCGGGACGTAGATGGCGACGGGCAGCCGTCTGCGAAGCTCCGTGAGCAGCGTCAACTGTTTTTTGTAAGAACTGAGCGGGACGCTGACGGGAATCCTGCGCCCGTCGGCCTTGAGGGCGAGTTCGATGGTGCCTTTGAAGCGGCTGACGCGCGCCTCTCTGATCGTGTTCCAGGCGACGAAATGCTGCCCGCGCAGGCCGCGTATGACGATGCCCGATTCGTAGAACTTGAGGCGGAAAACGAGGGTGGAGACGTAGAGCAGGAGCGCGACGCACAAGGTGGTGATGGCGAGCGTGAAGAGCCACCCGAAGACATCCGAGAGCGACGACGGATCGCGCAACTGCCAGTAGACGTTCACCACGGCGACCGTGCCGAAGACGAGCGTGTAGACGACCGACAGCGTGATCATAAAAATGCCGAAGCCCTTGTGCGGCTCGAAGTTCATCTCTTCAATTCTCATCCGCCGCTCCCCACGTCCCTTAATTTTCTCTGTGCCCCCTCTGTGCTCTCTGTGTCTCTGTGGTGAATGTGAGTTAATCAAGCACTCACCACAGAGACACAGAGAGCACAGATGGGGCACAGAGACATCTATTTGCTAGTCGCCCTGCGGGCGTGCGCGACCCATTTTTCACGCCCGCGCGTTGTCCGTCAATCCCCGCTCGCATAAGATGACGCGGAAACTAAAACTCGTATGCCCGACCTGTTCCGACCCGTCATCCTGCGCTACGACTCGCTGCCTTCGACCAACACGGAGGCGGCGCAGCAGGCCGCGCGCGGCGCTCATGAGGGCTTATGCGTCGTGGCGCGCGAGCAGACGCGCGGGCGTGGGCGTCGTGAGCGCGTCTGGGCGTCGCCGCCCGGCGCGGGTCTCTATTTCAGCATCGTCTTGCGCCCGCGCATCGCGGCGCAGTCGTGGCCGCTCATCACGTTGACCGCCGCGCTCGCCGTCCGCGATGCGCTCGGCGAGGCGTGCGCGCTTGAGACGGACATCAAGTGGCCGAACGACATTCTCGACGCGCGAGGGCGCAAACTCTGCGGCATACTTGCCGAAGCAATCGAGACCAAAACGGGGCGCGCCTGCATCCTCGGCATCGGCATCAACCTGACGGAATCAGCCTACCCGCCGGAGTTGGCGGCGCAGGCCACCTGCGTCGAAGCCGCGTTGGCGGGAGGGGGTGCAGTAGCAGGCGCGGGCGCGCGCGTCGATGCGGAACGCGTGCTCGCCGCGCTCCTGCGCCGTCTCGCAGAGCGCTACGCGCAACTGCAAAGCGCGCCCGAAGGCCCGACGGAGATCATACGCGACTGGTCGGCCAACTCTTCCTACGCCTCCGGCAAACACGTGCGCGTCCACACCGCGTCGGAAATTTACGAAGGCACGACGCGCGGCCTTGAACCGGACGGCGCGTTGCGTGTAGAAACGGCTGCGGGCGAAACGAAGATCGTGCGCGCGGGCGACGTACACGCGCTGCGCGCGGAAAC
>DATHBB010000126.1:0-2297 GCA_035296385.1 Pyrinomonadaceae bacterium
CCGCACGCGATGATGCGTCCGGTCAGTTCGCGCATCGCGTCTATCGAGCCGCGCACTTCGGCGACGGCTTCCCGCCCGACCTCCGGGACCATGATCGGCGGGTGCGGGGCGATGCCGACGAAAACGATAGAGCCAGCCATAATCAAGCGCCTACCGCGAAGGGCGTTAGCTGCGCCCGTCCGGTTGAAAATGTGACAGTCGCCTGAGTGGGGAATCGAAACGCCTCGCGCGAAGCAACTAGCGCGACTGCCGTGCAAAACTCTTTGAGGGATGGACGAGATTCTATCACATCAACCGCACGGCGTGACAAGAAGACTGTGCGCGTGCGCGTGTGACAAGCGCCCGCCGTGATGTAGGATACGCGTGACCGTTTGTGTCGGCGTGAGGAATGTGTAAGAGCGAATGAACGAGAACGAAAAGTTTGATGCGTTGATCGTGGGCGCGGGGCCTGCGGGGTCGTTCGCGGCGGAGCGTCTGGCGCGCGGCGGGGCGCGCGTCGCGCTGTTCGACGGGCGGCCTGCGGGCGAGCCGAAGGCTTGCGGCGGCGGCGTCACTTCAAAGGCTTTGAAGGCCTGGCCGCACCTGCTCGAAGCGATGGGGCGCACGGTCGAAGAGGTCGAGATGTATTCGCCCGCAGGCACGCGAGTGCGTCTCAAACTCGACGCGCCTTTCGCCATCTATTCGCGCGCCGCGTTCGATTCCTACTTGCGCGACCGCGCCGTGCAGGCCGGAGCGCACGTCATACCGGAACGCGTTTCCCTCGCCTCTGATGGCGACGACGGGCGAGAGATTTGGACGATGCGCACGCGAAGCGGCATGCGTTGGCAGGGGCGCGTGCTCGTCGCGGCTGACGGCGCGAACAGCCCCATCGCGCGTCGTCTGGCGGGCGCGCTTCCGAACGCGGAGATGGAAGTCGCCTTCGGCTATCGCGCGCCGCTGCCGAAAAGTGGCGACGCCCCGACCGTCATCGCGTTCCTGCCCGGTTGGGTCGGCTACGCGTGGTCGTTCCCGCGCCTCGATCACATCTCGTTCGGCATCGCCACCTCGCAGGACGCCTTCAATCATCGCTCGCTCGACGCGCTGCTCTGGGAGTTCATGATCGGCTACTACCGCACCTGCCTTGACCCGCGCGCGCCGCTCTGGTCCTCGCAGGCGAAACAGACGAGCGAAGATGAAGGGCGTGACGCAGAGATCGAGCGAAAACTTCGCGCCTCCGTTGACCGCTACGCCGCGCGCATCCCCGGCCTCGCGCCTGAGACCTGGAACACGCGACGCGTCGGCGCAAAGACGTGGGCGCTGCTCGGCGACGCCGCCGGTTTCGCAGACCCCGTGACGGGCGAAGGCATCTACTACGCGTTGCGTTCAGCCGAACTTTTCGCGGAAGCTTTTCTGGAAGGCGATGCGGCGGCTTATGAGGAACGCTGGCGCGCGGACTTCGGGCGCGAACTGCGCCGCGCCTCCTCAATGCGCCGCCGCTTCTACGGCGAATTCCTGGGCGCGCCCTTCACCGACCGCATGATCGACTTCGCGCGCCTCCACCCCGGCATCCGCCGCACGCTGCGCGAACTCGTCGCGGGCGATCAAGGCTACGTCAATCTCAAGCGCACGCTCGCTCGCAGCGTCCTCTGGCCGCTGTAAAAAGAAACGAGGAAGTAGGAACGCGGAACGATGAACTAAAGGCAACTTGCTTTCAGTTCATCGTTCCGCGTTCCTACTTCCTCGTTTAGTGCGGCGCGGTGTAAGGCGCGAGGCGGCGTTTGAGTTCTTCGGGGACGGGCACGGAGTCGAACGCGCCGCGACGCACGGCGACGAGCACGAAATGCGCTTCGGCGACGATTGAAGCTTCGCCGTTGCGCCGCACTTCAAAATTCAGCCGCAGCGATTTTGTGCCGACGCGCCCGACATAGACCGAGACTTCGAGCAGATCGTCCAACTGCGCGGCCTGCCGGAAGTCGCATTCGAGATGCGCGCGCGGCAGCCACACGTCGAGTTCGTCGAACATGCGACCGTAAGGCAAGCCGACGGCGCGAAAAAGTTCCGTCTCGGCGATCTCGAAGAAGCGTATGTACGCGCCGTAAAAAATGATGCGCGCCGCGTCCACGTCGCCCCAACGCACGCGCTCCTCGATGCGAAACTTCCAGGACTCCTGTTCCGTTCTACTCATCGCTTCATTCAATCAACAACTCATCTCGAAAGTGATGCGCGCGTGCGCAAAAGTTAAGCGCGGAAAGTTAAGTTATAAATTTTTCACGCCTCCAACTCGCGCAGGAATTTCTCCAACGCGGAATTAAACTCCG
>DATHBB010000127.1:0-9513 GCA_035296385.1 Pyrinomonadaceae bacterium
GGGCACGGGGCAGATGAGTATGTCGCACTGGCCTTCGATGGGCACGACGTACTGCTCCATGCTCTTGGCGATGATGCGCTCATGCACGGGGTCTGTGCGCCCGGCGTGGCAGGCGATCATCTCGTAGTTGCCCTTGAGCGAATTGTACATGGCGCGCTTGGCGGGGCGCGGCATCTTGCTCATCGTGAAGCGCATCGCTTCGTACTTCATGCGGTCGAAGGCCGAGAAGTCGTCCTCGTTCTTCGTCAGAAAGCCCATGTCCGCGCCGAACATGTGATTGTTGATGGTCGTCTCGATGTGGAAGACGTTCAAATGTTCGTCCGCGAGTTTGCCGACGCGGCTGATGACGCGCCCCAGTTCCGACCCGGCGGGGTCCATATAACTGTTCGACGCGCGGATCGTGTTCGGGTTGTGGTGCGCGCGCAGCGACTCGTAATCGCAGAGGCCGACGCCGACAGACTTGTGGCCTCCGTTCATCGGTACGAAGTTGAAGTTGAGATAGATCAGGAGGTCGCTTTCGGCGGCGCGACGGTTGATGCGCAGAGGCTCTTTGTGGTGCGTCTCGCCGAGGAGGACGAGGTTCGAGGGGTCTTCGGCGTCGTGGTTGTAGTAACGGTCGGGGTAAAAGTCGTCCCAGATTTTCTGCCCGGACATGCGCCGCATCTCGGCGGGCGTCATCTTGCGATGGAGCGAGATGGCGATGATGATGTGTATGTTGTCTATGCCGTGGCCGTTGAGCATCTCGACGAGGATTTCGAGCGCGGTCTGGCGTATGTCTGGCGTGTTCATCGGCGGCAGCGGCATCGAAATGTCGTCAACGGCGATGGTCACTTTCATGCCCGGAGTCAGTTGCGCGAAGAGCGGGTCGCAATCGTGCGGGTGATTCAAGGCGTAACGAATCGCCGCCTCGCGGTTGACCAGCCCCTTGAGCGGCTGGTTCGGATAAATGACGCGCGTGCCGACGGGCAAATCTTCGAGGATGAAGTCCATCCCCGAAGCGACGATGCGCGGCGCGCTGTCGCGGTCAATATAGACGACCGATTCGTGCAGTTTTTTTCGGAGTTGCAGTGCCATATTTTTAAGTGACGAGTGACGGGTGACGAGTGACGAGTTGAAGACAAAGTTTTTGATTTAACTTGTCACTCGTCACTTGTCGCTCATCACTTCAAATTCAGTATCGGCCAATCGTGATGCAGCGCCGTCTGTTTGAGCCGCATGTCCGGGTTGACCGCCGCCGGATGGCCGACGATGGAGAGCATCGGGAGATCGCTCATGCTGTCCGTGTAGGCGTAAGACTCGCTCAGGTTGATGCCTTCCTGCTCGGCGTAGTTCCTGATCCACGACGCTTTCGTGGCGGCGGCGAGCACGGGCGGGAGGAGTCGTCCGGTCGCAATGCCGTTGACGAACTCCAGACGGTTGGAGACGTAAATTTCGATGCCGAGATATTTCATCAACGGCTCGACGGAGAAGTCGAGCGCGCCCGTGACGACGACTTGACGGAGGCCGAGGCTCCGCGATTTTTCGATCAACTCGAACGCGCCGGGGAAGACGGCGGGCTTCAGGACGGTCTCGAAAAGCTCTCCGGCGAAGAAGCGCAGGCGGTCTTCCGTCTCGCCCTTGTAGCGTTTGAAGAAGAGATCGTTGAAGACTTTGCGGCTGTACTGGTCGGTCGCGGCGAAAAGCGGGATGCTCAAAACGGTCGTCGCGGTCTTACGCAGAGAGCGCAACATGCCCTGTTGATTGCGCGCGTAAAAGCCGAGCGTGTGCACGAGGTTGGTACTCACGAGCGTGCCTTCGAGATCGTAAAAAGCGGCGGCTGCCAAACTGTTCTCCTCGCGCGGCGGCGTCCAGTAAAGTGCGTGCCGTCGCCCCGGTCGTCTGCAAAATTTAAGGCTGAAACTGCGTAGGGGCAAAAATATACTCTATTTCTCGGCTTTTATGTAGCGGCATCTTCGGCGGTGGGAATTTCGAGGCGTGCCGATATAATATGGGTCAACGTGAAAATCGCAACATGGAATGTGAACTCGGTGACGGCGCGTTTGCCCGTCGTCCTGCAATGGCTGAAGCGCGCGCGCCCGGACGTTTTGTGCATGCAGGAGTTGAAGTGCACGGACGAGCGTTTTCCGCGCGAGGCTTTCGCCGAACTCGGCTACCGCGCCGAAGTTTACGGGCAGCGGACATATAACGGCGTCGGGATCGTCGCGCGCTCCGCGATCACGGACGTTGAACGCGGCTTCCACGACGACGAGGAGGGAGCGCACGCGCGCCTGCTCGCGGCGACAGTGGATGGCGTGCGCATCGTAAACGTCTACGTGCCGAACGGCCAGTCGGTCGGCACAGACAAGTACCGTTTCAAGTTGGAGTGGTTGAAGCGGCTGCGCGATTATCTGGACGAGGAATGCTGGACGGACGACGAGGTGCTGCTCTGCGGCGACTTCAACGTCGCGCCCGAAGACAGCGACGTGCACGACCCGCAACTGTGGCGCGGGCGCATACTGTTCAGCAAACCGGAGAAGGACGCGCTCGCGCATGTCAAAGAATGGGGCTTCACGGACGCCTTTCGCCAGCACGAGACAGGGGGCGGCCATTTCTCCTGGTGGGATTATCGCGCCGGATCGTTTCGCATGAACACGGGCGTCCGCATCGATCACATCTGGGTGTCGGAGAATCTGGCCGCGCGCTGCACGAACGCCTGGATTGACAAAGAGCCGCGCGGCTGGGAACGACCATCGGATCACACGCCGGTCGTGGCAGAGTTTAAGTGAATTGCGGAATGCGGAATAGCAAGGAAGAATTCAGAATACAGGAGTCAGAAGCAAAGCGACGAAATCACTCAATTCTGATTTCTATCTTCTGAATTCTGTCTCCGGTTTTCAATCCGAATTCCGCAATCGGCATAGACAAGGTTTGTTATGGAGAAGAAGAAACAGGATGCGTTGTTGCTGGTGGGGGCGGGCGTGGGCGCGCTGCTCGGAGTGCGTGCGGCTTTGAAGAAGCGGCGCGAGTTTGATTTCGGCGGCAAGTCCGTGCTCATCACGGGCGGCTCGCGCGGGCTTGGCTTGGTGCTCGCGCGAGAGTTGGCGCACGAGGGCGCGCGGCTTTCGATCTGCGCGCGTGACCCGCAAGAGTTGGAACGCGCGCGCCTCGACCTTGAGCGGCGCGGCGCCGAGGTGTTTGCTTTCCCGTGCGACGTGACGGACAGAACTCAGGTCGAAGAGTGGGTGCGAATTTCCGGCGAACGTTTCGGGCATGTGGATGTTCTCATCAATAACGCGGGCGTGATTCAGGTCGGCCCCGTCGAAGTCATGACGCTTGCGGATTACGAAGAGGCTTTGAAAGTTCATTTCTGGGCGCCGCTCTACACGACGCTCGCCGTGTTGCCCTCGATGCGCAGGCGCGGCGGCGGGCGCATCGTCAACATCTCTTCCATCGGCGGCAAGATCGGCGTCCCGCATCTCGTGCCGTACAGCGCGAGCAAGTTTGCGCTCGTCGGACTCTCGGAAGGCTTGCGTGCGGAATTACAGAAGGACGGCATCGTCGTCACGACCGTCTGCCCGGGCTTGATGCGTACGGGCAGCCCGCCGAACGCCATTTTCAAGGGACAACACCGAGCGGAATATGCGTGGTTCAGCATCAGCGACTCGCTGCCCGTCTCCTCGATGCAGGCCGAGCGCGCCGCGCGCCAGATCATCGCGGGCTGCAAGCGCGGCGACGCGGAAGTGATCCTGTCCGTGCAGGCCGTGCTCGCCATCAAATTTCATCAACTCTTTCCGGAACTGAGCGCGGACCTGGCGGGCTTGATCAACCGTCTGCTGCCCGCCGCCGGAGGCATCGAACGCAAACGCGCGCTCGGCAGAGAGAGCCAGTCGGCGCTCTCGCCTTCGTGGCTGACTGCGCTCAGCGACGAGGCCGCCAAACGCAACAACGAGACGAGAACATAAAAAGGGGAAGGGGTAAAGGGGAAGGGGAAAAGGTCAAAGACAAAATCAAAGATAAAAAGCGGTTTTTGATTTGTACCTTTACCCTTTTCCCCTTCCCCTTTACCCTGATTGGGGAGGGCTATGGTGGAAGATAAGCAGAAGTGGCCTGACATGTTGTGGGTCGTGCGGCACGGCGAGAGCGCGGGCAATGTGGCGCGCGACAAGGCGGAGGCGGCGGGATTGCACGAAATCGACATCGGAGTCAGGCGCGACGTTGACGTGCCTCTGTCAGAGTGCGGCGAGGAGCAGGCGCGTGCGCTCGGTCGTTGGTTCGAGAAGATGTCGCCCGGCGAGAGACCCACGGTCGTGCTCACCTCGCCCTACATACGCGCACGCCAAACGTCGGAACTCGCGTTGGAGGCAGCAGGAATCGCGCGCGATGACATTACCTTTATAGCCGACGAGCGTTTGCGCGAGAAAGAGTTCGGCATCCTCGACCGGCTGACGAAGTTCGGCATCGAGGCGAAGTATCCGGACCAGATGGCTTTTCGCAGCGCGATTGGCAAGTTCTATCACAGGCCGCCGGGCGGCGAGAGTTGGTGCGACGTGATCCTGCGACTGCGCAACGTGATCGACACGCTGACGCGCGAGTACAGGCGCGAGCGCGTGCTCATCGTCGCGCACTCGGTCGTCGTGCTCTGCTTCCGTTATTTGTTGGAGCGGATGACGGAGGAGCAAATTCTTGAGATCGACCGCGCGACGGATGTGGCGAACTGTTCCGTCACTTCCTACGCTTATGATAAGAGCATCGGCAAAAACGGCAAGCTCGTCCTGCGCGAATACAATTTCGTCGCGCCGCTCGAACAGGAAGGCGCGCCCGTCACAACCGATAAGGACGTTCCGGTCGCACCCAAGTAAAGCGCAACAGTAGAGCGTGCAGCCGCGCGGAAAAGAAGAACGATGGCAGAGGAAAAAAGTAGCCCCGACCGACGACGCAAAACTCGCAAAACTTCCGGGGCGCAACCCCTCGTCATCAACCCGAAACTTCTCGGCAGTTGGCCTCTGCCGCAGCCCGCTGACGACGACGACAAGGAGGCGCGCGGGCGCGTCCTGGTCATCGGCGGCTCGACGGAGATCGCGGGCGCGGTGGTGCTGGCGGCAACGGCGGCCTTGCGCGCGGGGGCGGGGAAGATGCAGATCGCCACTTGCCGCAGCGTCGCCGCGCACGTCTCGATGGCCGTGCCGGAGGCGCGCGTCATCGCGCTCGCGGAGACGGCGGCGGGCGGCATCGCGGCGGGCGGCCTCAGGCAGATTGAAGAAGAGATAGCGGGAGCGCAGGCGATTCTCGTCGGCCCGGGCATGGTTGACGAGGCGGCGACCGCGCGCTTGATGAGAAACCTGACGCGCCGCGTCGGTCGCGCGACGCTCGTGCTCGACGCGGGCGCGCTCAGTTATTTGAAACAGTCGCCGGAGAGTCTTGCGCGCCTGCACGGCAGGGCGGTCGTGACGCCGCACGCCGGAGAGATGGCGAGCATGCTGGGAGTGGAAAAGCCGTTGATCGAGGCCGAACCTTTGGAGGCGTTGCGGCGCGCGGTGGCGACGCTCACTGCTGTGGTGGCTTTGAAGGGGCGCGAGACTTTGATCGCCGCGCCCGCGAGCGGCAACGTCTATTGCAATCGCGCGGGCAACGTCGGGCTGGCGACATCGGGGTCGGGCGACACCTTATCGGGCGTCGTCGCGGGACTCGCGGCGCGCGGCGCGGCGCCGTTTCAGGCAGCCGTGTGGGGCGTCTATCTGCACGCGCGCGCGGGCGACGAACTGGCGCGGCGCATGGGGTCTCTCGGCTTCCTCGCGCGCGAACTGCTCGCGGAAATTCCGCCGCTCATGGCGAAACTCAGTTAACCTCTCCGACCTGAAACGCGAAAGCGACTGTTGACGTGCCAGCCGGAGTATCAGCCGACTTATAACTTGCGCACTTGTCCGCCCTGCAAGAAAAACTCTCCGCCGTGCTCGCTTCCTTCAAAGGCGAGTTTGACTTTCAAGCGGTCGCCTTCGGCGAGTTTGTGTTCCGTGTCGGGCGGGACGATGACCGTGATGACTTCGCCGACGCGGCTCTCAGCGAAGTTAGGAAGTTGCTCGACGCTTTCCGCCGCCTCGACCCTGACTTCCCATATCTCGCTCTGGCCGTCCGCCCCCTTCTTCCTGTTGACGAGTTCGCCTTTCACCTTGCAGGCGTTGGGCGCGGCGCTCACACCGTACGGTTCGGGAATTTCCATCTCTCTCCTTTCGGGGAGTGCAGCGCCCCTCTCGCAAGAGAAGCGAAAAAAGTAATTTCCGGGAGTGTGCCTAGAGAATAACAAGGCGGGTGGGTTTTGCAAAACTCACCCGCCGTCGTTTGTAAATCTCAGTTCGCCGCGTCAGGTGACCGTGACATCAATGCTCATCTGCGGGTCGCCGGGTCTACCTTTGACTTTGATTGTAACGCCCGTCCACTTGGCCGCCGAAGAGGTAGGCGGCGGCGGAATGTTGAGCGGGGGGATGGTTTTTTGGCCGACCGTGTCCGCCGTCACGCCGCCTACGACGCTCGGATAGAGATCGGTCGAGTCGCCGCGATTGCCCTGTCCGAAAATCTTGGCGAGGTCGCGTCGCCCGTCCGCCTGTAACAGTTCGATGGCGAGGCGCAGTTCGTCGTTGACGTTGTCGATGCTCTCGTCAACGACGTAGATGGCGACGCCCTCGTCCGGCATCGTCGCGTCCTGCCCCATGCGGCGGCGATACTCCGCGAACACATACTGGTTGGGCGACATGCGTTTCGGGTTGTTGATTAAAACGATTGTGCCGCCCTCGGCGGCGGGCTTGAGTTTGATGTTCTTCTGCGTGGCGCTGACGACCTGCGGCGTGATCCAGTTGTGGAACATGCGCAGCATGCCGTTCGGGAGCGTGGGCGTTTTGCCGCCGTTGCCCCAGGAGCCTGCGGCCATCAGGCAGTAGTTGCCGAGGCCGTTGGAGCGCGAGCTTGATTGGCGTCCGGTGTCGTAGAAGTCAGCCCAGCGCGCCGCCAGATGCCCCCACTCGTGCGCGCAGACGCCCATCTGACAATCTTCAGGCACGGTCAGGAACGTTCGCACCGACAGGCCTTGCCCGACCTGCACGGGCACGGACGTGCCCCACTTCAAACTCCAGATGTCGTCGCGCCCGCCCGTCACTTCCGCGCCGCCGCCCGCGTGTATGAGGAACAGCGCCGTCACCACGCCCTCGTTGAGCGCGTCGAGCGCAGGATCGAATGCGATGCCCTGAGCGAGGGCGACGGCGAGCGCATCCTCGGCCATCTTCTGGACGTTGTTGGGATACGCGCCCATGCCGGACTGCCCGTTGGTGTAGAAGGTGCTCGACTGCGGCAGGCGCAGCCAGCCGTGCACGCGCCCCTGTATGTCAATGCCTTTATTCTTGGCCGAGTTCGTGGAGAAGTTGCTGATCAGACGGTAGTACTCGCGCATGCTGCCCGTCAGAAAAGCGCCGGGCGCGCCGAACAGCATCTGCTCGAAAAACGCCGCGTTGCGGTTTTCGTTGTGCGGGCGGTCCGGAAAATCCACGAGCAGCACGATGGTATTGATCACGCCGCGCAGGGGCATCGGCGGGCGATCAATCATCTGCGGGCCGTCGGTGCTGCTGGTGCTCAAATTAACCGCGCCGTCGTCGAGGCCGATGTAATTTTCGCTGCGCCTGCTCGCCCGCCAAATGCTGTAGAACATCTCGAAGGTAACGTTGCTCGGCAGGCGCTTATCCGCTTTCAACTCAAGGTAGCGTGCCTGTAGCTGCGCCATGAGTTCGGGCGACGGGGGGACGAGGCACTTCGATTTCGTGCAGGTGTGTTTGGTGATGGGAGGGACTTCGTAAATCATGCTTGTTTCTCCTTACGGTCTTCGGTGAGTAAACGGTGAAGGGCGCGGCCACAAGTGCGTCGGAAAAGCACTTGAAACCGTCTGTTAAAACAAAGGCGACCTAAGGTTAAGCGAGGCTAACGAAATACGGTCTGCGCGGATCGGCAGCAGAGGATGAAACGTGAAGAAGAACTTCAAGCGCACCGGCTCACACGTAGCGGGTCATTTTCAAACCTGACGCAACTACTGCCTCTCCTGTTATCAACGGATGAGAGCCAAAACCCTCTCTGGCATCTCCATTGATCATGCGGATCGGGGGCGAAACATTTCACGCCGCCCGCGCTTGAGGCTACAAGGAAATTAAGAAACCCAGTATGAACATAACTTACTACCAGCCGACAGAGACACAAATCAGTCGGCGGTCATCGTCTCCGGTTCGCGTGTGGTCAGTTCACGCCATGTGAGCGGGCGCGTGCCGTCGTCTAGGCGCACCATGGAGATGCAGCCGGGGACGGGGCAGACGAGGTAACAGAGGTTGCAGCCGACGCACTCGTGCTCGTCAACGACGGGGTAACGCTTGCCGTTGAGTTCGGTGAAGGGGATGCACTGGTGCGCGCCGTCCTCGCAGGCGATATGGCAGAGGTTGCATTGAATACATTTGTTGTGATCAATGCGCGCGACCGTTTTGTAGTTGAGATCGAGGTTGCCCCAGTCCGTGACGCGCGGCACGCTGCGGCCTATGATGTCGTTGACGCTCAGGAAGCCTTTGTCGTCCAGGTAATTCGAGAGGCCGTCGATCATGTCTTCGACGATGCGATAGCCGTAGTGCATGACGGCGGTGCAGACCTGCACGGTCGTCGCGCCGAGCAGGAGAAACTCCGCCGCGTCGCGCCACGTCCCGATGCCGCCGATGCCGCTGATGGGCACGCCCACTTCCGGGTCGCGCGCGAGTTCGGAGACCATGTTGAGCGCGATGGGCTTGACGGCGGGGCCGCAGTAGCCGCCGTGCGCGGCCATGCCGTTGACGTTCGGGTGCGGGATGAGCGTGTCGAGATCGACGCCCATCACGGAGTTGATCGTGTTAATGAGCGAGAGCGCGTCCGCGCCGCCACGCACCGCCGCGCGCCCGGGGGGCGTGATGTTCGTCACGTTCGGCGTGAGTTTGACGATGACGGGCAAGCGCGTCGCCTCCTTCACCCACTCCGTCACCATGCAGGTGTACTCCGGCACTTGCCCCATCGCCGCGCCCATGCCGCGCTCAGACATGCCGTGCGGGCAACCGAAGTTCAACTCCACGCCGTCCGCGCCCGTGTCTTCGACCTTCTTCGCGATCTCGTGCCATGCCTCGCGTCTGGACTCGACCATCAACGAAATGATCAGCGCGTGCTTCGGATACTTTCGCTTACACTCCCTGATCTCTTTGAGATTAACTTCGAGCGGGTGATCCGTGATCAGTTCGATGTTGTTGAGGCCGAGCATGCGTTGCGGCCCCGAATCAATCGAACCGAGGCGCGAGCAGACGTTGCGGATCGGCTCGCCCAGCGTCTTCCACACCGCGCCGCCCCAGCCCGCGTCGAACGCGCGCTCGACCATCGACCCCATGTTCGTCGGCGGGGCCGACGCCAGCCAGAACGGGTTCGGCGATTCGATGCCCGCGAAGTTAACTTTCAAGTCAGCCATTGGTTTATCCTTAACGGAACTTTTACGAAATT
>DATHBB010000128.1:0-8798 GCA_035296385.1 Pyrinomonadaceae bacterium
TGCAGGGGAAGCGAGCTTTGCTCGCCGGAAGAGCCCCTTGGCGAATGGAGACACCGCCAACGCTGAGGTAATGCTGAGGAGCATCGCGGGAAGCATGAGCGTGACGCCCAGCCAGCCGGCATCAGATAGGAGAGCGAAGGTTAGGCAATACAGGCTGGCATAACTCACGGCCCCGGAGACAAACCAAACAGCGGCGGGGGCAAGATTGCTACCGACAAGGCAGAGAACACCCGCCACCCAAGACCCTAACGCAAGCAAGAGCAAATCGGGAAGCCAAAAGGCCAGCAACGTGTGCTCCGAGGCCGCGTCCATCTGGAAGTAGCGTCGTGTGGATGGGAGGAAAAACAGGAGAAGCCACCACCCAGAGACTGCTGCCCCTTGCAACAAGAAATACGCGCCAGATGTTCTGCGAATATTCATGAATGACAGATATATGGCCGGGCAAGCGTCTCGATTATTCTGCCTAACGCATATTGTGCCGCAGGGTGCGGCCTAACTCCGTCCGAGAGTGTAGAAAGCCGACAGGTGCGACCTAACTCCGTAATAGAGCGGCAAAAGCCGAATGTTTCAGCCGAACACGCCCGAATGCGTGTCAAAAAGCGCCCGTAGCTTAACATGCGCTCTGTTAGTGCCCCGCGCCGTTTCGCGACGCGCCGCAGAGGGCAAGCCGGTAAGACCCGATCTGATTAATAGGCTTGCCCGATGTTCACAGGTCAGAGTTCAACCAAGTAAGTTCGACCTGGCATAGCGATGCCAGGTGAGGCAACTATATTATTGTCCTAACTGGGACGCTCCTGAAAAGGTGGGCGGACTATAGACAGACAAAATAAGTCAGGGCATCCATAAAGGATGCCCTGACTTGTTCTGTCCACAGATGAGCCGAGGTGGGCTCGAACCACCGACCCGCAGATTAAGAGTCTGCTGCTCTACCAACTGAGCTATCGGCCCGAAAGACGTGAAGAAATTATATGATTGAACGGAAGCGTGTCAAGAAACCGTGAGCGTTTCGCGCGCGAAGTGATGAAGCGCGCGTGAATGGACGGATGATGAGCGTGGAGCTATTCGTTGCGCCGTTGACCGTTTGAATCAATGGATCGATGAATAAGTGATTCATTGATTCAAACGGGCGCTCCACGCTCATCCTTATGTCCCTTCCGTTTTGTTCTGCCGTTTAACGCGTCATGAGTTCCGGCGGCAGTTGCTTGTCAACGCGCGGGCGCGCGGGCGCGTTGGCGAGTTCGAGCGCGGTGACGAGGACGGTACGCGTAATCTTCTCCATCTTCTGGTAATCGATCTTGTCGGGCGTATCGGACGGGCGGTGGTAGTCTTCGTGCACGCCGTCGAAGTAGAAGATGATCGGGATGCCGCGCTGCGCGTAGTTGAAATGGTCGCTGCGGAAGAAGAAGCGATTCGGGTCTGCCGGATCGTCATACTTGTAGTTGAAGGTGAGATTGAGGTAGGCACGGTTGATGCGCTCGCTCAAGTCGCCGAGTTCGGTGCTCATCATCTTCGAGCCGATGACGTAGATTTCGTTCGGGCCGGAGAGGTCTTTGTTTTCGGGTTTGGTGTCGCCCTCTTTTTTGCTGCGACCGATCATGTCCATGTTGAGTTGGGCGACGATCTGTTTGATGGGGACGGTCGGGTACTTCGTGAAATACTGTGAACCCCAGAGACCTTTTTCCTCGCCCGCGTGCCAGACGAAAAGTATGGAACGCGCGGGGCGGGCTTTGGCGCGCGAGAGGGCTTCGGCCATCGCGAGGATCGCCACCGTCCCAGAGCCGTCGTCGTCCGCGCCGTTATAGAGCGCGTCGCCGCTCGCGTCGGGCAGTCCCGTGCCGACGTGATCGTAGTGCGCGCCGACGGCGACATACTCCTGCTTGAGCGTCGCGTCGTTGCCTTCGATCATGGCGATGACGTTTTGCGTCGTCTGCTTATCAATCGCCGCGACGGCGTCGAACGTCATGCGCTTCTTCGGCGAGAGCGCGAAGGCCGCGCGCGACTCGCCCGCCTGCGTCGCCTTGAAGATGTCCGCGCCGCTCACGGTCTCCCCTTGAAAGATCGCGTCGATCATCGCCGCCGACGCGAAGATGCTCGGCAACGGCTGCGGGCTGCCCTCGGGGTTGGCGAAGCGTTCCATTTCGACCGAGCCGCGCTCGCCGCCCGCGCGCACGGCGCGCCACCAACGCTCGATGTTGGGCGTGCGCGGAATGAGGATGAGTCCCTTCGCGCCGTTGCGAAGCGCGTAAGATTGCGGGTCTTCCCAATCCTCTCCGGGCTTGCCTTTGATGTCGCCGCGCGTGATGCCCGCCGGAAGACCCGCGGCGACGATAACGATCTTATCGCGCACGTCTATGCCTTTGTAGGCGTCTATGTTCTTCGACTTTAAGACCCAACCGTGGCTGGCGAAGACGAGCGCGCCACTGGCCTTGCCGGTCGCGGGCGAGGCGAGAAAGTCTTCGCCGAATTTGAAGGCGCGATTGTCGAGCATGGCTGTCGTCTTTGCAGGGTCAACTTTGCGGCGTATGAGCGTGAAGTTTTGAAAGTAACTGCCGTCGTCGCCCGCGGGCTTGAGGCCGAAGCGTTTGAGATGGTCTGCGATGTACTTGGCCGTGTCGTCCAGACCCTTCGAGGGCGTGTCGCGCCCCCCCATCGCGTCCGAAGCGACGATGTGCAGGTGTTCGCTGAGGCGCGCGGCGGTGATCGTGTTGGCCGCTTCGAGCGCGGCGGCGGAAAGCGCGCCGGTGGTTGCCGGAGCGGTCGCGGTCGCCGCGCCTGCCGGTCGCGCCGCTTCCTGCGCGTGTAGGGCGGCTGTGAAGTTGAACAGTAGCGCGCAGGCGAGCGCGAGGTTTAGCAGTTTGAATTTTTGCATGACTTCTCCAAAAAAGGCTTTCTTCGTCTGTAGATTTAGAGTTAACGCTGGCCGGGCTTTGATGTCAAACGCGGCGGCGAGAGTTTGCCGTATGGCACAATAGGTTATAACGAGGGCGCGTGCAAAAAAGTTATCAGGTAAAAAAATGAGCGCGGGAACTCTCGATGTCCCCGCGCTCTCAGGCAGAAGAATGTTTTAGACGAACTGCCTTTAGCCCGCCGCCGCTTTTTGCTGTTGCTGTTTTTCGGCGGCCATACGCGCGCCGATCTCGTTGATCTGCTGTTCGCTCAAGACCTGGCGCGCCTTCGTGAACATCTCGCCTTCCTCTTCCTCGACGTGATGCTCGACGTTCTCGCGCAACTCCAAGATCATGTCGCCCCATTCCTCGCTGTCAGGCGGTGTCGTCTGCAACTCGGCGAGCAAATCTTTCACCTCCTGATGCTCCTCGTAAGCCTCCTCGGTGATGTCGCGCGTCTCGGCGGCCTGTTTGAGCGCCGGATAGAGAACCGTCTCTTCGATGTGCGCGTGGATGTCGAGTTCCTGTTTCAACTGCGTGAACAACTGCTGGCGCGTCGTCGCGTCGGTGGCCGGTTCCAACTGATCGAAAATAGAAGAAACTTTGGCGTGATCGTTTTTCAGCATTTCAAAAGCGTCCATCTCTAACTCTCCCTTGCTTGAAAATGTGTGTCGCGTACCCAGACCTTGCACGCTTATCGAACGCGCACAGGCCGCCCGCAACAGACAGAGCAAACACGGTGCCAGCGCGGTCGTTACTTCAGCTCAAAGCGAGCAATATTCTTTGACTTTGTAATGTGGGCGATACTTGAAGACTTTGAACGGTGATTGGAAAAAGTTGATACGCCCGGTAGGATTTGAACCTACGGCCTCTCACTCCGGAGGCGAGCGCTCTATCCACTGAGCTACGGGCGCACAAGACTTGCAGAGGGAAGTAACATAACACATGGTTCGCTACGCGTGCCAGTGACGCAGTTGGCTTGACACGAATTCGTGAGAACGGCTATCACGAACAGTTGCAGAGAAGGCCGGAACGAAAGGGACAGGGAGGGAGCGCCGAATTATGATCGTCGTTAATCGCGGGCGAGCCGCCGTCATACGGACGCCGCACGGGTCGGAGATACGCCCGCTCGTTGATCGCACCACGTCGGAGATCGAGTTGTGTAGTCTGGCGGAGGAGGTGTTGCCCGCGGGCGCGAGCGTGGGGCGGCATCATCACCTGGAGACCGAAGAGATTTACTACCTGCTCGAAGGACGCGGGCGCATGACTGTGGGCGGGGAAGCGCGCGAGGTCGTGGCGGGCGACGCCGTCTTCATCCCGCGCGGCGCGACGCACACGCTGGAAAATACGGGCGACGCGCCGCTGCGCCTGCTGCTGGTCTGCGGCCCAGCCTACAGCCAGGCAGACCACAGGATGGAAGGATGAACGCGGAACCATGAAGTAAAAGCTGTCCGTAGTCCGTAGTCCTTAGTCAGTTGTTCGAGACCATCTTTAGTAACTCGTGCGATAGCCACATGCAATTGACAACGGACGACTGACAACTAACTGTCTTCCATTCATCGTTCCGCGTTCATCCTTCATCATTATTTTTAGCGTCTTCTCTGGTTGCGCCGGTGATTTGGCCGAGTCCCTGTCCCGCCGTGCCGTCCTCGGTCTTGCGTTCGACGGCGGGGCGCGGGCGATGTATGTCGCCGGTGTCTGAGGATTCGCTCTGCCCGCCGGATTGCTGCGAAAGATCGTCACTCTCGCGCTCGTTCTGTTCTGCCATGATGCTTGCTCCTCTCGGATTTGTACGGGTTGCGTGCGCTTGGCGTAGCTTAGCCGCGCGTCGTGGGCGCGAGCGGCAACACGCGTGCCTGAAACAATACGAAGAGGTTAGAGGTCAGAGGTCAGAGGTTAGTAGAAACCGCTTCTCCTTGTTTTTACTAACCTCCGACCTCCGACCTCTAACCTCTCCTCTTTGCCTTTTTAGTTTTGCGCGTCGTATGCTCGAAACTCGCGCGGGAGAGGTTTCGGGTCAACTGTCGAAAGTTACGCATGGCTGAACAGAATCATTTTACGGAGTTCACGCGCTTTCTGAATTTGGAGGCGGAAGCCATCGCCGCGACCGCCGTGCGCATCGCGCGCGTAGAGGTCGAGAGTGCGGTCGAGTTGCTGGCGTCGTGCGAGGGCAAGGTGGTCGTGGTCGGCGTCGGCAAGTCGGGCAACGTCGCGCAGAAGATCGCGGCGACTCTGACGAGCACCGGCACGCTCGCCGTCTATCTGCACCCGTCCGACGCCCTGCACGGCGGACTCGGCATCGTCACGCCCTCCGATGTCGTCATCATGATCAGCAACAGCGGCGAGACCGACGAGATACTCGCGATGCTCCCGTTTCTCAAACACAGGCGGTCGGCGATCATCTCGGTCGTCGGCAATCTGCAATCCACGCTCGCCGCGCGCTCCGATGTTGTGCTCGACGCCTCCGTTGACAAGGAAGCCTGCCCGCTCAATCTCGCGCCGACGACGAGCACGACCGTCGCGCTCGCCATCGGCGACGCGCTCGCGCTCACGCTGATGGATTGCAAGAAACTGACGCCGGAAGATTTCGCACTGAATCATCCGGCGGGGCGTCTCGGCAAGCGTCTGATGCTACGGGTCGGCGACGTGATGCACGGCGGCGCGGAGAACCCTATGATTGCGACGGGTGCGCCGCTCCTCGAAGTGGTGCAGGCGATCACGCGCGGCGGCCTCGGCGCGGTAAACGTCATCGGAGAAGAAGGGCGTCTCGCGGGCGTCATCACGGACGGCGATTTGCGCCGCGCGCTACAGCGCAGCCGCCTCGACGATCTCGAAACGCTCACGAGCGCCGACGTGATGACGCGCAATCCGGTAGTCACCACGCCAGACACTCTGGCCTACGCCGCGCTGCAACTGATGGAAGACCGGCCTTCGCAAATTTCCGTCCTGCCCGTCGTCGATGACGGGGGCAACTGCATCGGCCTGCTGCGTCTGCATGACATCGTGCGCAGCGGAGTGTGAGGAAGAGATGAGGAAGGGATGAAGGATGAGGGCTGAATGATGAGGGATGAGGGATGAATAAGAAGAGAGAGACCTGGATGCTTGCGACGCTTTCATCTCCCGGACCGGCACGCGCGGATTTCGATTCACAATATTTGATTCGTTTCGCAGTTGCGCTGTTTTGCGCTTTGAACTTTGCCGCCGCGCCGTTCTTTTGTGTGAGTGCGTCGGCGCAGGAGAACACGCGCCCGCGCGAGGCGAGGGCGATACAGGCGGGCGAAGTGCTGGTCGTACTGAACGAGCAGATGTTCAACGCGCTCGTCGAAGCGATGTTCACGCTGCCGAATCCGCCCACCTTCCCGCTCGCGCGCGGCAACTCCGGGGAGAGCGGAAATCGCGGTTGCGCGAGTGAGATCGCGCTCGCGCGCGAGATGAGCGGCACGCGCACGGCGGTGCGTTTTCAAGCGGGGCGAATACTTGCGCCCGTCGCCTTCAGCGGGAGTTACAGCGCGCCGCTCGTCGGCTGTATCAAATTCGAGGGCTGGGCGGAGACGAACCTCGTACTCAACTTCGATCAGGCGAAGCAGGCGCTCGCCGCTCGCATCGAAGTCAAAGCCGTGCACTTGAAGAAAATCCCTTCGCTCTTCCGCGACGGCCTCACGGGACTCGTGCAGGACACGCTCGACGCGCGCGTCAACCCCGTCGAAATTCTGCGCGCCGAACAACTCTCCGCGCGCTTGCCGATGTCGAAGACGGGGAGCGGCGCTTCCTTACGCCTGCGCGCCAGAGAAGTGCGCCACGAAGTCCTGCCGAACGAACTGCGCTTGCGGATCGTGTACGAGTTTGTGCGCGAGGAATAATCGACGAGGATTAAGAATTAAGACTCACCGCAGAGACGCAGAGGACGCAGAGGGGGCGCAGAGAAAAGAAAGTCGGAAGTAGGAACGCGGAACGATGAATGAAAAACAATTTGTTTTCAGTTCATCGTTCCGCGTTCCTACTTCCGCGTTTTCCTCTGCGCCCCCTCTGCGTCTCTGCGGTGAAGTTTTTCGTCCTATTCTTCACCTGCTCTTAAACGTTCGCCGGATTACTCGGATCGTCCGGCCAACACTCGCCGACTTCCGCGCTGCCGAGTTGATAGGTGTTGATGACGCGAAGCGGCGGCGCGTAGACGTGGATCGTGATCATCCGGTCCGCGCTCGCGGCGGAATTTCCGATGCGGTGTATGTCGGGCACGTCCGTGCCCGTCACCTCTCCGGCGGCGCGGCGGTGCGCGGTTTCAAACTCAATCGTGCCCGCGCCGTTCATGGCGAAAATCTCTTCTTCCATCTCGCCTTCGCAAATGCGTATCGCGCCGTATGAGCCGTTGTGATCGTGTATGGCGGTGCGGTGTCCGGGCAGCCAGCAGAGGACGAGCATCTCGCAGAGGCCGTTGCGGAAGACGCGGTGGCGCGTGTAAGTGTTCGGCTTGAAGCCGAGGTACGGGCGCAACTCTTCCGGCTCCAGTTCCAACTTGCGCAACAGCGCGTCGAGTTCGCGCTGTGTCGGCGCGTTTGTCAGCGCGGCGAGCGTTTCGGTGAGCGCGGCGAGCGTGAAGCGGCGCGCGGGCGTTTGTTCGGCTGCCGACGGCGAAGAGGCGGTCGTCTGCTGTGTGACATCGGTTGACATAAGATAAGGAACTCTTTCAGGGGGAACTGAAACTGTGTGGAATCGCGTTTTGAAGGCCGCGCGCGGGGAAAGTTTTACGACGAATCGTGCAGCGCAGTCAAATATAGTTAAATATAGTCGAACATCTACGCGAGTGCGACCCGCCTCAGTCGCCGTGCGCGAACGCGTTTGCGACGGTGGCGACGGGCATGTCAACCACTTCCCACGCCGTGTCGTCGCGCAGCAGTTTCGTCATCAACATGGCGTGGAAGAGGTGGCCGCTGCGCTCGGCGCGCACGAGTCCGAGCAGCGGCATGCCCAGGAGCGCGAGGTCGCCGATGATGTCTAAAATTTTGTGGCGCACGAACTCGTCGCGCGAACGCAAATTCGTCTCGTTCAACATGCCTTCGGGCGTGAGCACGATGGCGTTGTCAATCGAGCCGCCGCGTATGAGGTTGGCGCGACGCAGCGCCTCGATCTCTTCCGTGAAACCGAACGTGCGCGCGCTGGCGATCTCGCGCCCGAAGGCCGCAGGCTCAAGCGCGTCGAAGTGCATGCGCTGCGTGCCTATGAGCGGGTGCGGAAAGTCGATCATGCAATCGATCTCGAAACCGTCCGAGGGTTCGACGCTCATGCGGCGTCGGCCTTCCGCCACCGCGACTTTCTTGCGCACGCGCAAGGCGAGCCGCGTCGCCGGTTGTTCGACGATGCGTGCGCGTTCGATCAACTCGGTGAACGCTTCCGCGGAGCCGTCCATGATCGGGAGTTCGAGGTTGTCAACTTCGACGTAGGCGTTGTCCACGCCGCCGCCGCGCAAGGCCGCGAGCAGGTGTTCGACCGTGGAGATCGTGACGCCCTTGCGCATCAAGGTCGTCGCGTAGCTCGAATGCGCGACGTGCTCGACCGTGGCGGGAATCTCGAAGTTGTCGAGGTCCGTGCGCAGGAAGATGTAGCCGGTGTCGGGCGGCGCTGGCAAAAGGCGCACGTGGACGGGCACGCCCGTGTGCAATCCGAGCCCGCTCGTCTCGACCGGCGCGGCAATCGTGGTCTGTTTGATCAAGTGTTGAATACTAAATCCTTTCGGCCTCGGGACATAGATAATTGGACATCTTCCGCGTCACGACTAAAAAGAACGGCAACGACCGTGCCGCGCCGCGAAATCCCGTCAGTTCGCCAAAACAGCGACGCGACGGCGACTTGATGGCAAATACTGTGGCGCGGTCACCACATCCGACCCGGCGCGAGTGCGGCGGATGCGCCACAGTT
>DATHBB010000129.1:0-55264 GCA_035296385.1 Pyrinomonadaceae bacterium
TCCTCATCACCGCGCACGGCTCGGAGCGCATGGCCGTCGAAGCGATCAAGAGCGGCGCTTACGATTACCTCTCGAAGCCGTTTGAAGTCGAAGACCTGCGGCTCGTCGTCAAGAACGCCGTCGAGACGATCCAACTGCGCCGCGAGAATCAACGCTTGCGCGCGTCGCTCGAACTCGAAGGCGCGCAGCGCGGCTCGCTCATAGGCAACTCCGAATCAATGCGGCGCGTGCGCTCGCTCATCGAAAAAGTCGCGGAGACGGACGCGACCGTGCTCGTGCGCGGCGAGTCGGGCACGGGCAAAGAGTTGGTGGCGCGCGAAATTCACGAACGCAGTACGTCGCGGCGAAGCGGCGCGTTCATCGCCGTCAACTGCGCCGCGCTGCCTTCGGAGTTGATCGAGTCGGAACTGTTCGGCCACGAGAAAGGCGCGTTCACGGGCGCGACCGCGCGGCGGCAGGGCAAGTTTGAGCAGGCCGACGGCGGCACGCTCTTCCTCGATGAGATCGGCGACATGAGCGCGAACGTGCAGGCCAAACTTTTGCGCGCGCTTGAAGAGCGACGCATCGAACGGCTCGGCGGCGGCGCGCAATCTATCCCCGTTGACGTGCGCATCGTCAGCGCGACGCACCGCCCGCTCGAACAGGAGATCGAGAAAGGGAATTTTCGCGCAGACCTTTTTTACCGCCTTCGCGTCGTGACGGTCGAGATCGCGCCTTTACGCGAACGGCGCGAAGACATCCCCGCGCTCGCCGAGTCATTCATGCGGCTCGCCGCCGAAAGGTACAAGATGCCCGTGCGCGCGATAGCGCCCGCGGCGATGCGGCGGCTCGTCGAATATGAATGGCCGGGCAACGTGCGCGAACTGCGAAACGCGGTCGAGCGCGCGATGGTGCTCGCCGAAGGCGACGAATTGACAGCACGCGATCTGCCCGAAGAGATCAACGCGCAAGGCGGCGCAACTCAGAGCGTCGCCGCGCCGCGCGCCGCTACGAGCGATGCGGGCGACGGTCTATCCGTCCCGTTCACGGCGGATTTTCGTGAAGACCGGCGCGAATTTGAGCGTCGCTACATCGCGCGCTGCCTCGAAGAGACGGGCGGCAACGTCACGCGCGCCGCCACCATCCTCGGTATGCACCGCCAATCGCTCCAACACAAGCTACGCGAACTCGGCCTCGCGCGCCGCTATGTCTCGCTCGACTCCGACGCGACGCCGGATAATTCCGACAACTGACGGGAAGCCAAGACTCACCGCAGAGACGCGGAGCAAAGCCGCAGAGATACGCAGAGAATAACTAACTGTTTTCTCCGTGCCCCTCTGCGGCTTTGCTCCGCGTCTCTGCGGTAAACATCTTTACGTCCTCAAACCCCCAGGCTGGAACACCGCTTGCAATGAAGTCCTCCGAATATCTGCGCGGTCGGTCGCGGGGCGCGATTGCGAGGGGGCAACGATGAAATCAGTTTCGCTTAAATATCGCACCGTAGTTTTACTGCTACTGCTGCTGGCGCACGTCGCGGGATTACAAGTCAAAGCGCAAACATCTGTTGCGCCGGAGTCGGGCGGCGAGCCTGTACGCCATTTGATCATTTGCGTGGACGGCGTCTCGTTCACGACGATTGAAGAGATGCGCGCCGAAGGCCGTTTCAAACTCTTCCGTGCGCCCTCGCGCATGATCGCCCCTTTCCCCAGCCTCACCAATCTCGCGCTCGGCGAAATATTGAAACCTGCGGGCGCGGGCGAAGCCGTCGGCTACGAAGACAACTATTTCGACGTTGAGCGGAACAAGATGCGCGGCGGACTCGTGGACCGTTTTCGCGGCGCGCGCTTCATCAAAGGCACGTTTCGCGAACTCTTCGACTATCACCCCTCGGCGATCAAGAGCGGTCTGGGCTACGCCGCGCCGCCCGTCAGCACCTACCTCGAATCGCTGACAGACCTCGTGCGCCTGAAACAAAAGTTTCGTGCCTCGCGCGAGCCGGTCTTCTTTGCCTACACGGGCGCGAGCGATTCGCTGGCACACCTCGGCGGCGAACGACTGCTCAAAAGTTTTCTCGTCCGGCTCGACGAGACGGTCAAAGACCTCGTCCGCGACGGAGGCGGGCGCGTGCAGGTCACGATCTTCTCGGATCATGGTAACGACTTCAAAGCTTATCGACGCGTCTCTCTCAAGTCTGCCTTGCGCCGTGCGGATTTCAAATTGCACGGCAAGGTTCGGGACGCGCGCAGTGTCGTGCTTCCGCAGTTCGGCCTCGTCGGGTGCGCCGTGATGTGGACGCTAGAAGAGAACGAAGCGCGTCTGGCGGAAGTCGTCGCGCGCGTGCGCGGCGTGGATTTCGCGGCCTATGAAAAAGATAGTCTGGTTTATGTCGTCAACGAAAAAGGCACTGCGACGATAGAACGGCGCGGCGAGCGCTTTCGTTATCGCTCCGCGCAGGGCGACCCGCTGGAGCTTTTGCCGCTCGTCGAATCTTTGCGGCGGCAAGGTAAAGTTGACGAAGATGATTTCGTCGCCGACGAAGATTGGTTTGCGCTGACGCTTGAGAGCGCGCGCCCCGATGTGTTGCGGCGCATCTACGAAGGCGTCGGCGAACGCGTGCGCAATCGCGCGAACGTCATCGTGAATTTCGCGGACGGCTATTACACCGGCAGCGCGTCGCTCGATGTCTTCGCGTTCTTGCAGGCGACGCACGGCAACCTCGGCGCGCAGCAGAGCTTCGGTTTCGTGATGAACACCGCAACGGACATGCCGACGCACCTGCGCGCGCGCGACGTGTGGCGCGCGATTGGTTCGCCCGTCCTCAGAAAAAGCCCGCGCCTTGATGAAACAGCAGCAGAGCGTTAAAGATAACTCCTCATCTGATAGTCTCCCACGTTATTGCTTTCCTCTGTGCCCCCTCTGTGCTCTCTGTGTCTCTGTGGTGAATGCTTCTCAAATACATTCACCGCAGAGACACAGAGAACACGGAGGGGGCACAGAGAGTTCAAATCAATTCAGGACTCCATCCACGTCTCTATTCTTTCATTCTTGTTCGATTGCGTCCGTAGAAACAATACGGTTAGACTTGGCGCGCTCTTACGACGATTCAGCGCGTTCTCCCGTATAAATTATGAAAGCACGTCTCGATGCGATTCTTCAGCGCGAACAAGCCTTGTATCTCGACGAACTGCACCCTGCAAGCGACGGCTTCGTCGCGGAGATGGAGGCGTTTGCGGCGGCGAACAGGGTGCCGATTGCCGACCGCGAGGTCGCACTGTTTCTGGAAATAACCGCGCGCGCCACAAAAGCACAAAAAATTTTGGAGATCGGAATGGCAATCGGCTACGCGGTCGTGCACTTGCTACGCGGGATGGGCGCGGGCGGGCAGGTGGTGACGATTGAACCGAGCGAGGAGATGATCGCGCGCGCGGGCGACTATTTTCAGCGCGCCGGAATGACGGAGCGCGTGCGCATCGAGCGCGGGTTTGCGCTCGACGTGATACCGAAGCTCACGGACACCTTCGACCTCATCTATTTGGACGCGATGAAAGAGGAGTACGAAGATTATCTCGAACTCTCTTTGCCGTTGCTGCGCACGGGCGGCGTCGTCGTCGCGGATAATTTGTTGTGGGGCGGGCAAGTGGCGGGCGAAGTCCGCTCGCCCGATCAAAAAGAATCTACAGAGAGCCTGCGCCGCTTCAATCAACATTTCGTGAACCATAAAAATTTGCGCGCGGTGGTTCTTCCCGTCGGCGACGGACTCGGCTACGGCGTTAAAGTCGAATAGCGACAACGACAGCGCCCCGCGCCGACTTCAACGTCGAAACGTTGCCTATGAAAACTCGACGGCGTTAGTTCTCGCTTAGTTAGTAATGCAAAAAATTTCCGCCCCAATAATCCGTCCGGTGCGCGTTGGCGTGCGGCCTGAAGTCGAGTTGTTTTTGTGCTGCGCGCGCCCGCGCACGGACGCGGCGATCATCGCGCGCCTGCGGCAACTGCTCGACGGCGCGCTCGATTGGGAATACGTCACGCGCTTCGCCGAGAGTCACGGTCTCATCCCGCTGCTTTATCATCATCTGCACGCGCACGCTTCCGAAAAAGTCCCGCCCGCAGTTTATGCTTCGTTGCGCGATCAGTTTCAACGCATCTCCGCTTTGAACGTCTATTTGAGCGGCGAACTGCGCCGCCTGCTCAAACTCTTCGCGGCGCACGAAATAGACGCCATCCCCTACAAAGGTCCAGCGCTCGCGGCGCACGCCTACGGCAACATCGCGCTCAGGCATTTCGGCGACCTCGACATTATCGTGCGCCAACGCGACGTGCCGCGTGTGATGAACCTGCTGCTCGCGGAAGGCTACGCGCTCTATCCGCCTCTGAACGGCGTGCAGCAGGCGTTGATGCTGCGCACGCAATGCAACCTGCCGTTCACGCGCGACGCGCATCGCCTGATCGTGGAAATTCACTGGCGCGTGAGCGCGCGGCTTTTCTCCTCGCCGCTTGAAGAAGAGAGCCTTTGGGAGAACGCGCGACCGCACACGTTTCAGGGAATGCAGGTAGCAACGCTTGCGCCCGAAGATTTGCTGCTTTCGCTCTCTGTGCACGGGGCGAAGCACTTGTGGGAGCGTCTCAGTTGGATCGCGGACATCGCGCGTCTGGTCGAAGTTGATCGCGATTTGAATTGGACGCAGTTGCTCGAACGCGCGCGGCGCACCGGCACGGAGCGCATGCTGCTGCTCGGCCTCTACGTCGCGCACGACCTGCTCGGCGCGAATCTTCCCGCACACGTCGAAGCGAGGTTCGAGACGGACGAGGAGATCGCGCGTCTGGCCGCGCAAATTTATTCGCGCCTGTTCGCGGAAGGCGACGAGGCGGGCGGCATGACGGGTTATTTTATTTTTCAACTCAAGGCGCGTCCACGCCTGCGTGATAAATTCAACTATTGCCGCTACGTCGTCAGCCCGACGGAAGAAGACCTCACGCTCGTGCGGCTTCCCGCGCCTCTCTCTTTCATCTACTATCTGCTGCGCCCTTTGCGCATGATATGGACGGGCGGGCCGAGCCACCTGCAACATTAAATTCTTCAGACGCCCAGTGGTGTCCTAATTTCAGCTTTCCTCTGTGCCGCCTCTGCGCTCTCTGTGTCTCTGTGGTGAGTGCTTCTGCTTCATACTCACCACAGAGACACAGAGGACACAGAGAGTTGAATTCAAATTAGGACACCACTAAACGCCCTAAGAGATTGATGGACGGTGTTAAATATGTTAAGTTCCGTCTGCCCGCGATAGTTTGTTTGACTTGTTAGATGGCCTAGAGCCGTCCGCTTAACAAAAGCCAACCATATGTTGACGCGCCGAATGTGCGTGACCGCTGCCCGTCATGTGGCAACAGCCGGTGGCATATTCGACTGTAGCTGGTAGCATTTTTCTTCTTTGAAGTTCACTTGCACTAATTATCTCCCCCGACAACGAAGCCTGATCGTCTGAGCCGCTACGCATTTGCCCGTTAATGATTAATTAATGGATTAGGAAGTAAGAGGTAGGTTAATATGTTAGATATGATTTCCAAGCGTTTCGTACTAAATCTTGCGGGAGTGTTATTGCTGCTTTCAACCGTCGCCGTCGCGGGGCAACAGCCGGCGAAGAGAACCGCCCCGCCGCAGAGTCAGCCCGCGCCGGCTGCGAAGAAAACGCCCGCGCCTGCCAGCCCCGCCGCCGGTAAAGATGTCAAAACCCAGACGCGTTCCGCTGCTGCGACTCCCGCCGCTGCCGGTGCGGCCAACAAAGCGGACGCGAAAGCGCCCTGGAGTGTTAAGGTCAGCAAGCGAGAGCCTGTCAGCATTACGCTCGCCGCGAAGAACGGCAAGCTACAGGAGATCGCCGCAGACATCAGCAAGAGACTCAAAGTGCCCGTCATCGTGTCGCCGTTCATGCAGAAGCAGATGATCACGCAGGAGTTTGAGGCGCTGCCGTTGGAGGGCGCGTTGCGCCTGCTCGCGCCGCAAGTCTACGTTGACTACGAACTGAGCGGCGACCCCGGCAAACAGCCGAAAGCCGTCGGCATCTACTTATACGCGATGAACGAAGAGCCGCCCGCAGAGTCCGCCGTGGTCAAAGGCGGCTCGGAAGCGATTCTGATCGAAGGCAACACGGAAGACGGCATGGATGCCTCGAATGCCAAGGATGAAGAGAAATTGCCGCTGCACGTCTCGGTCGAAAAAAACCAATTGACGGTGCGCGCGCGCAAGCAGCCGATCACGGCGGTGCTGTATGAAATCGCAAGTAAAGTTGACATTCCGTTCGAGATGAAATATGAATCTACGGAACTTGTGGATGTGGACTTCAACAACTACACGATGGAGCAGGCGGTGCGCGCCATTTCGCCCAACGTCATTCTTTATCAACGCACTAACCTGTCGAACTACGAAGTCAGACCGCTGCGCCTCGTTTTAGTGTCGCCAGCCAGCAATCAACAAACTACAAAAATGTGAGGAGAGATCGACCCTTGAACACAAAAAACAGCAATCCAGTCAGCGAGCAGTTGGAGCAGTTGGAACGGGGAGAGAGCGTCACCGCGTCGCAGCCTAGCCAGGAGAAGAAGAAGCCCTTCGTCGAACCGGCAGTCTCCGTGCCTGTTGATGTTTTGGAGGCGACCGCATTCTTTCAAGGCCCGACCGTCGATACCATCCAGACGATGACGACGTAACATTTGCTTTCTCTGTGAGTGAAAGTGGCCGGGAGACGATGTCTGTCGTGGCAGCGCAGGGCAAAGCCTCGATCAAGAAGTTTTACACGATTGGGGAGCGTCTCCTCGCCTTCAACTTTAACGACGAAGTAGCCGCGCGGGTCGCCGGAGAGTTTATCGGGGGGATGTATTTCACCCCGACCTCGGGCCGCGCGGCTCACTTTGTTGATTGCACCGTAGAAATTTTCTACGGCGACCCGCCGCCACCTCTCCCCCCCAATTGCCGGTCATTTGAAGTGCCTCGCGGGCATTGTTACACGAACGGGGAAGAGCATTTTCTTGACATAGACGAATCGCGGATCGCCGTCAGCACCGATCCGGCGCGGCTTGTTTCCGTCTGGTTAGGCACGACCGAGCACGCGCGCCACCCCGTCGCGATCATCAACACGCTTTCTTATGCCGTTCAAGCCGCACTCAGGCGTTGCCGTCTCTACGTCCTGCACGCGGCGGGCGTAATCGAGCCGGAGACGAACACGGGGCTGATCGTCGTCGGAAACTCGAACAGCGGGAAGTCGAGTCTGACGATTCGTTTGGCGAGCGCGGGTTGGCGATATTTGTCCGACGACATGCTGGTGCTCGGCGAAGCCGAGGGCGAGGTCGAGGCGTGGCCGCTGCGGCGCGTCTTCTCCGTCTCGCCGGAGTCTCTGGCCGGTGGTCATTTGCGCGAACTGGAGGCCGCGCTCGGCGCGCCCGTCAACTCCGATCCGAGCAAGCGGAGACTCGATCCGGCCATCGTGTTCCCCGGAGGCTTCGTTGGGAGTTGCTTCCCGCGTGTGCTACTGTTTCCAGTCTTGACGGGAGAACAGGCGAGCCGCGCGGAGAATCTCACTTCGGGCGAAGCCATGGCGCGACTCATCAGGCAATGTCCCTGGGCGAGCTACGATGCGGGCACGGCGCGCGAACATCTGCGCGTGCTCGGTTTGCTGGCGAAGCAGAGCGCATCTTATTTACTACATGCGGGTCGTGATCTGATCGAAGACGCTTCGAGCGCGCCCAAACTTCTCAAGGCCGCGTGCCTCGAACACTAATTTATGGAAATCGCCCAAGCCGCCAGCACAGTCCAGCATAAAATCAAGCACATCAGCCTTGAGTTGACGAACATCTGCAACCTGCATTGCAGCTATTGCGCGCGCGACGACGACGCGCTCTATCATGCGCCCGCCAACTTCTTCTCCGTCGAACTGCTCCGCCGCATCATTCGCAGCGCGAGCGATCCGGCTTGCGGTTTCAACGCCGTTTCGTTCACGGGCGGCGAGGTGACCATTCACCCGCGATTCAAAGAGATCGTCGAGACCGTGAGGGAAGAGGGCTGGCAATTCGGTTTCGTCACCAACGGCTGGCACTTCGACCGCGTCTACCCGACGCTGCTGGCAAACCGCGACGCGCTGCACATGGTCGCCTTCAGTCTCGACGGCCCGACGCGCGAGACGCACGACTTCTGGCGCGGCGAAGGATCGTTCGTGCGCGTCATGCGCGCTATCACGCGCTGCTACATGAAGGGCATCCCGTTCCTCATCAAGACGGGCATACGCCGCGACACCATCCCGCTGCTCGAACAGTTCGCGCTGCTCGCCGCGCGACTCGGCGCGCAGGCCATACACTTTTCTCACCTGCTCCCGACTTCATCCGGCGCGGAAGACGCGTCGGGCTTGAACATAGAGGAGCGCGCACACGTCGAACAGGAGATCGGCGTGCTCGCCAACATCTTCAAGATGAAGATCGGGGTTGCGACCGGCTACTACAATTTAGACCCCGCGCCGCCCTGTCAGGCGCTCGAAGGCGCGAACTGCAATATAGACTATCGCGGCAGGCTCACGCTCTGCTGCAACCTCTCCGGCTATCGCGGCGCGTCGGCAGAAACGGACGTGGTGGCGGATTTGACGAAAGAAAACTTCGCCGACGGTTTCATGCGTCTGCGTCAACTGGCCGCACAGCAACTCGAACGCCGCAGAATGGCGCTCGCAGAGATCGCGCGCGAGGGCACGGAGCCTGATCTCTACACCGCATCGCCCTGCCTCTATTGCTTGCAGAGTTTCGGTAAAATCCCCTGGCACAAACAGGCGTCCGCCCCGTCTAATTCGCGCTCGCTGCCGGTTCTCCCCGTCGCCGCGCCCGCCGCGCAGTCTGCGGTCTATCTTAAACAGGAATCCATTTGATGTCGGAAAGTATTCCCAGCCCGCACGAGCACGTCGTGTTCACAGAGTTCGACGACAGCGAAGCGGTGCTCGTCGATCTCAACTCCAAACGCTACTACACGCTGAACGAGACGGCCATGATCATCTGGCGCGGCCTCGAACGCAAACGCACGCGCGACGAGATCATACGCGACATCACGGACGCCTACGACGTGACGCCCGAACACGCCGCCCAGTCGCTCGACAAACTCGTCGTGTCCTTGCAGGCGCGCAAACTGCTCAGACAGGACGGCGGGCAGTGAAGTTGAGTTGAAGTGAAGTTAAGTTGATAGTGAAGTTAAGTTGTAGTTAAGTTTTCGCTGTCGAGCCGCTTCTTAATTGCTCCCCGTCGTCCTTTTGTGTTAGTTTCAGCTCTTGCATCGCCGAAGGCAAGTTGTAAGAATTTAGACCGAGTTTGCGCGCCGTGTGGCCGCAGTCACCCTTAGCGTTCCGACAATCCATATTCCGTTGCCGCGAGTGCGCGCGGCGCCGATCCAAGCAAAATTAGGAGAAAGAATGATTGATGTGACTTCGCCGGAGTCTATCGCGGCAGTCTCGAAATCATCTTTCCGGTTCGCTTTATCACCCTAAGATTTTATCGCGCTTCCATGCATCTCTCTGCCCTAACTGTGGGGTGCAGACGCGGTTCGGTTCAGACATCCACGAAAGGACTTTCACCCGTGATCTCTATCCCACTTCGCAAACGTCGCGCCACATTTGTGCGTCATCCACTTCTCGCTCTCTCGCTGATCGTAGCTGTAACAGCGCTGCTGCTCCCTACGCGATTCATCTCCATCATCCCCTCCGCTCAGGCGGTTTCGACGACACTCGTGATCAGCCAGTTTCAAGTCGCAGGCGGCACGGCGGCAGATGAATTCATCGAATTGCACAACGTTAGCGCGGGCGACGTAGATTTGAAAGACCTGCGCGTGGTTTATCGAGCGGCTGGCAGCACTACCGACAGCAGTACGGTTGCTAGTTGGGCAGCCACCACAATTATTCCGGCAGGTGGTTATTATTTAATTACCGCCGCTGTTGTGGGTGGTAACGGCTATGACGGCAGTGTTCCCGGAGACGTAACTTTTTCTCACAGTGGCACCGGCGCCTTTCAGGGATCGAACGGCGGATTTGCCATCCGTAATGGCGCAGTCAACACGGGTACGATCATTGATTCGGTCGGATATGGCACCGTGACCAATGGTTTTCCTGAAACCACGGCGACAACCGCCCCGGCGGCGAACGCCAGCAAGGCGCGCAAGAACAACGGCTGCACGGATACGGATAACAATGCCAATGATTTCGAGACCGTAAATCCATCCACCCCGCGCAATGCCGGCACGACCGCGATCAGTTGTGTCGCCGCTACGCCGACCCTCTCCGTCAACGATGTGACGATGGCGGAAGGCAACACGGGGACGACCACCTTCACCTTCACCGTGACCGTCTCCCCCGCGCCCCCTTCCAACGTCACGTTTAACATCGCCACCGCCGACGGCACGGCGCAGGACGGAAACCCGGCGGGCGAAGACACCGACTACGTCGCCAAGAGCGAAACCGGAAGGACGATTAACGCGGGCACGACCACCGCGACCTTCACCGTCAGCGTCAACGGCGACACGAAAGCGGAGCCTAACGAAACTTTCTTCGTCAACGTGACCAACGTCGCGGGCGGCGGGGGCGTGACTGTCGGGGATGCTCAGGGTCTGGGCACGATTACTAACGACGACATAGCCCAGAGGGCCATCTTTGAGATTCAGGGGAGCAGCACGTCCTCGCCTTTCGCAGGCACGCAGGTCATAACCACCGGCATCGTCACCGGGCGCAGGAGCTTCGGCACCAGCAATAACGGCTTCTATATTCAAGACCCGAACGGCGACGGCAATTTGAACACCTCCGATGCTGTTCTGGTCTTTACCGGAAGCACCGTCCCGACGGTCACCATCGGCGACCTGGTGCAAGTCACCGGAACAATTACGGAGTTCGAGCCGGCAGACACGGACGAGCCGGACGGCGTCAATCCGCCCGACCCGAAGACCACGACGGAATTGGTCGGGCCGCTCACGATCAGCGTGCAATCATCCGGCAATACTTTGCCCACGGAACTTGATGCCAGCAGCTTAAACATCTTCGACCCGACGGCTACCAGTCGCGGCGCACAGTTGGAGAAATACGAGCACATGCGCATCGGTGTAGCATCGCTCACGGTTAGTCAGCCGACGAACAACTTCGGCGAGTTCTGGGGCGTGGCGACGGGACTACCCAGACCCTTCCGCGAGCCGGGTATCGAGCGCGGCGACCCCATTCCGGCAGCCGATGAAGGTCCGTTTGCCGGCACACCGCCGCCGAATGTGCCGATCTTTGACGGCAACTTCGAGCGCATCATGGTCAATAGCGGATCGGCTCTGAGCGGCAGTACCCGCCGCGCGCACGTTCAGGTGACGACCGGAACAGTCGTCACAGGCGTCGTCGGTCAACTCGATTATGCCTTCGACAACTACCAGATCATACTCGACGCTAATGTCACGCCCGGAGTTTCCGGCGGGTTGGCGGCTGCGATTCCCGTCCCGACACCGGTGGCGGGCGAGTTCACCGTCGCTTCGGCCAACCTCGAAAACTTCACAAACAACGCGGGCCGTATTAACAAAGCCTCGCTCGCCATCCGCAACGTGATGCGCACGCCGGACGTGCTCGGCGTCATAGAGGTTTTAGACCAGGCCACCCTGACCGCTTTGGCGAACAAGATCAACGCCGACGTGGGCAATCCGAGCGCGGTCAATTATCAGGCTTTTCTCTCCGAGACCAGCGGGACGCAAGACATCGGTTTTCTCGTCAACACGGCGCGGGTTACGCCCGTCGGCACACCGATGGCGCAGTTCGTCGGCAAGATGTTTACTTACGCCGGTCAGAGCGACACGTTGCACGACCGACCGCCCTACATTCTGACGGTTGACGTGCCGCAAACCGGCACGCCCAACCTCTTGAGAGTAGTGGTGATGCTCAACCACACGAAATCTCTGATCGCCGTTGATGACCCGGCGCCGCGCGGCGCGGGCGGCACGGAGGGCGGGCGCAATCGCGAAAAGCGACGCCTGCAAGCGGAGGACATCGCCGATTTGATCGAGGCGCGTAAAAACGAAAACCTCATCATGATGGGCGACCTCAACGCCTTCGACTTCAACGACGGCCTCGGCGACATTGTCGGGACGATGAAAGGCACGCCTGCCCCGCCCGAGCAGGTGGTTGAGCCGAGCACCGACCGCTGGTCGTACCAGCTCATCAACTCGCTCAGCCGCCTTCCGGCGAATGAGCAATACACGTTGCTATTTGAAGGCAACGCGCAGGCGCTCGATCATATTCTCGTCAACAATAGAATGCGTGAACGGCAGACGCGCTTCGCCCATGCGCGTTACAACGCCGACTTCTCCGCGTCTTTCGCGGCTGACACGAATCGTCCCGAACGCCTCTCCGACCACGACGCGCCCGTCTCGTACTTCATCACGGGTGCTGTGACCGTGCCGGGTTCGGTTTTGATCAGTGAGTTTCGTTTCAACGGCCCGAACGGGACAAGCGACGAGTTCATAGAGCTTTACAACAACTCCGAATTGGCTGTGGACGTGACTGGCTGGACGCTCTCCTCTTCGGGCGGCGGCAGCGTGGTTTTGGCGAACGGCGCATCCATTCCGGCGCGCGGCCACTACCTGGTCACCTCAGACGGTTTCTCACTCGAAGGCGGTGTCGCAGCCTTCACCCCGCCCGCCACACCAGATCAGACTTACACGGGCGGTCGCTTCCCCGATAACGGGGGCGTGAGACTCCTGGACTCTGACGGGTTTGCCATTGACGCAGCCGGCTTCAGCGGGGCTGCGGCAGGGTTCAACGAAGGGACGGGACTGTCGCCCGCGGGCGGGGTCGCGCCAACCGGCGACGAGCAGATCAGTTTCGTACGCAGAATGAATAGCGGACCGCCGCAAGACTCCAACAACAACTCTGTGGATTTCGTGCTCGTCTCGACGACGGGCACGGTGGGCGGAACGCCCAACCTCCTCGGCGCGCCGGGGCCGCAGAGCACGCAGAGTCCCATTCAGCGCAACGCGACCATCAAGGCGTCTCTCATTGACAACTGCTTCACCATCGGCACTCCTACGTCCGGTTGTCAAAACCGCGTGCGCGACGGCGCGGCGACCAATCCCACGAATGCGGCGCGCGGGACGCTAACCTTCCGTCGCAAATTCACCAACACGAATCAGCAGCAAAGCGTGACAACGCTTCGCTTCCGCGTCGTTGACATCACAACGCTCAACAGCCCCGGCTACGCGCCGGGCAACGGGCAGGCGGATTTACGCCTGCTCTCATCCGGCTCGGCGACCATCACGCCGTCGAACCCCTTCACGCCCGGCGATGTTGAAGCGGTAGGCACGACACTCGACGAACCGCCCGCGCAACCGTTAGGCGGCGGTCTCAATTCGAGCGTCACAGTCAACCTGCCGCAGCCTTTGCTCCCCAACAACAGCGTGACGGTGCAGTTGACCGTCGGCGTCCAGCAGAACGGGAGTTTCCGCTTCTTCGTCAACACAGAAGCCGTCCTGGGCAACATCAATGCGTTGACCAATGAATCGCAAACCAAAGGGCCGAGAAACGGGAAAGCCGCCGGCAAGCAGTAGCAGCTTGAATGCACGAGGGCAGGGAACGCTCTGCTTCTCGTAAAATGTGGCTTTGCAAAAATAAGCCTCTGAAACCGAAAGCCCCGGGCCGTCGCAAAACGGCCCGGGGCTTTCGAATTTTAGACTTATTCACTCTACGCACTTCGTCGCCGGACTCTCAAAAATTGCGGACGACTTACAATTATTACGCAGGCTTCGTCGAGGTAAGTATGTAGTAGTCAGGCGGGGAACGAGTAGGTCGTAGTGTACTTGGGCGGCGATGTCTCCAGCAGCGGGCGTCCGTCGGCTTCGAGCCACGCGTGCCCTGCGAGCAGCGTGTCCTGTCCCTTGCGCACGCCGAAGACGATGCGCGTCTCTATGCCGTATAGCGCGAGATAGCGATACAGGACGGGCGCGCGCTTCCAGCACGTCGGCGTAAAGCACAGGAAGTTCATCCCCAACAGGGCGTCAACCAACTGCGCCAACCTCTGTTGAGTCAGCACGAAATTTTTCGGCTTCACGCCGCGCGCCGGAGAGGCGATTAAAGACAGGACGCGCGGGAGGGGCAGGAATTTGATCAGAATTGAAAGCAGCGCGACCCACGCAGCCATACGCAGCAGCAAAAAGGCTTCGCCTGGCCTGTGCCGTATGAAATGCGCGGCGCGGCGTATCACCCAGGCTTTCTCCGGCCTTACATGTAAGGATTCGACAGGCATTCAGACTTCATCTATTACTTGAGAAGCAAAAGCCTTCTCGCTAGATAACGCGGGACTTAGGTGAAATCTCGTTTCGACAAACTTCGACTCTAAAAGCTAAGCTGTCCTTAGAATATCCAACAAAACCTTGAAACCGTAAAACAGCCTATTTTGATTCCTTCATCAGGCGGTAGCCGCGACGCGTGCGTGCCTTAACTTCGGGGCGGTCAATTTTGACCTCGATGCTGCGCCAGCGCCCGTCGCGCAGGCGGTTCGACGGGCGATAACCGATTGTGTACTGGTTGCTCAACTCCTCAAGAATCTCGCCGAAAGCATCGCGCAAAGCCTTTCCGCCCGGCGTGGGTACGAAACGCCCTCCGCTCTTGGTCGCATACTCGCGCAAAACTCCCGCCGCCGTAAACGATTTTTGCTGTGCGGTAGTTTGTTCCGACATGTCAACCGTGTAGATCGTGGCGTTTGCGGCGAGCGCTGCGTTGAGGGCTTTGTCTGCGGAGGCTTCGCTGCGCGTGTCCGCCCCGTCGGAGAGTACGACGATGGCGCGACGCTTTTCCGTGCGAGACGCCAGATCATTTGCCGCGCGCAAGATGGCATCGTGCAAGACCGTCTCGCCTTTCGCGTTGAGTCCGTAGGCGACCTGCGAAAGATCGCGGCTCGGCGAAAATTCCTGCACCTGCTCGACCTTCCGGTGGAAACTGTAGACGGCAGCCGTATCTTCGGGGCGCAAGCCGTCCAGGAAGCGTATTGCCGCCGAGCGCGCCATCGAGACGCGGCCTTCCATGCTGCCCGATACGTCGAGCAAAAGGGCGGCGGCGAACGGAGTCTCTTCGCGGCTGAAGTTCGTGATGCGTTGTTCCTTGCCGTCTTCGTAAATCTTGAAATTTCCGCGTTCGAGGCCGTGCACGTAAGCGCCGCTCTCGTTCGTGGCCGTCACGTTGAGCACCACGAGATCGGTCTCCACGCGAACCACGTCGTCATCCTGCGGATTTTGCGCGCGGGAAGAGAAGCTCAGGCCGGAGAGTGCGAAAGCGAGAGCGAATAATAGGTAAGGCGAAGTGCGCACGAGTCGCATGAAGGTGTCTGAGCGGCGTGCTGTGGCGGCTAATAATGGTTTTGAAATCATTAGCGATAGAGTGTGCGTATGTGTCTGACGAGTTCGACAACTTCATTGGCGCGTTTGATGACCGAGGCGGACACGACCTGACGCGGGGTGCTTTCGACTTTTTTCTGCAACTCGGCTGAGAGGTCGGCCAGAAGCTTGAGCGTCGCTTCGATCTGCTGCGGAGGCTCTTTCAAGTCTTCCTTGTCCTCCTCGCCACCCGCGCGATTGCGTATCTGTCGCGCCAGTTTCTCCATGCGACCGAGTTTCTTCAAGTCCGCGGCTTCAAAAGTTTTTTGCCGCGTGAAGGTCTCATGTAACTCTGCGGCGAGTTGGGCGTTCTCCTTCGCGCGCGCGAGGTGTTCTTTGTAGTCGCCCGCTTCGCGTTTGAGTTCCATCTCCTTGAGCATCTCTCTGTGCGAAGCATTTTGCTCCGGGTCTTCCGTCTGGTTGCCGATGGGTCTCTCGTTTCGTATGGCGCGCGGGATTTTGGGCGCGGGCTGCGACTGCGCCGCGAGCGAGACGCCGCAGAGCATGAGCATGAAAGCGAGAAATGTGATCCTTAAGAACATCAAGTCTGTCGTTGATAGCTATAGAGATGACAGGTCACAACGGGACGCGTTTTCCGTCAGCGACGAGTCTCAATGTGACGTGGAAAGCGTGCCTCACGGTTGTCTCGATTTCAAAGCGCCCGACTTAAAAAGCCGCACAAATCTTTGGATGCAAAAAACGGAGCAAGCCTTAATGTTTTACTTGAAATTAGTCGTCGCGCCGACTCGTCAAGTTTTACTTGAAGAGAGGCATACTAGGGGATGCGAACCGGAGTGTCGGGCGTGTTGATAAATTCCTCGCCCTTTTGTCTGGGGCGCGGCGGCGCGGCGACGACCTTCGGTTGGCCTTGCGGGAGACGTTCGGGCTGGCGGCGCGCGCCGACCGCAGACTTGAAAGCTATCCCCTCGTCGCGCCCCGCGCCGTTCAAGCTCAACACGCGCGCCCCGCTCCATTCGGAAGAACGCAGGCTCAACGAGTAGCGGCCTTCCTCGCCCGGCGCGAGGTCTGCCGGTTCGACTTCGATTTTACGACGTTCGGTCGCGGTCGCGCTCCGCCGCTTCAACTCCATTTCGAGGCTCAAATCCTCAAGTTTCTTGTCCGAGATGTTGCGTATCGTGCCCGTGATGAGCGCGTCCGCCCCTCTGAGTCTGGCCTCGTCCTCAAATATCTGCGCTTCGGGCGGCGCGTTAATTTTTGTCTTTTGTTCCGCCGGTTGAGCCGCGCGCACGCGTTCGAGTTGGCGCGCGCGCAGGTAACGATAGCCTATGAGGAGCGCGCTGGCGACCGCCAGCGCGCAGGCGATGGCCCCGAACTTCACCCACTTCGAGGGAGCGCCCTCGCTCTCCTCCAACAACAGGTGCGGCTCGGAATTTCCCTCGTTGATGTCCCGTTTACTGCTCATCCCTTCAAACATCTTCTTTCAAAATTACTTTAAGCGGAGACGGCTAAACCGTTGAAACTCTTGATACAACGGCGGCGCGAACGATTCACAGGAAAATTACTGCGAACTTCCCGTCGGCGCGGGGACGGGCGGCCCGCCCGTGAGTTTTTCAACGAGCGCGATGATGAGTTCCTGCTCGGCTATGCCGGAACTGCGCAGGCTCACCCATTCCGCGCCGGAGGCTCCGTCGCTGCGCCCCTCTACGCGCGCGTTGACGGCAACGCTCGTCGTGGTGGCGTCGAGCGGCAGCACTTCTATGATGTAGGTGTAGCGCCCCTGAGTCCAGCCGCGCGAATTCTCCTGCGTCAACTCGGCGTAACGGTTCAACTCCGTAGAGGCCACGACCGCGCCTTTGACGAACCTGAAAGGCTGACTGATGAGCACTCCCTCGTCCGTCTTCGAGACGCTCGTGTCGAGGATCAACTTCCGTTCGGCCATCAATTCTTCTACGGCGCGCAAAACTATGTCGCGCCTGATCGTGAAGCGGTAGGGGTTCGGGATGGGCGGCGGCGTAGGCGTGCGGCCTTTCCCGAAATCGATCCCGCGCCCCGCGCCCGTGTTCTGCTTGACGCCGTTGTTGCCCGGCGAGCGGTCAGTGCCCGCATCGCGTATGCGGTCGTTCTGCCTGTCCACACCCTTTTCCTGGGCGGAGACGTGGCAGGCGGCGAGGAGCAGAAACATGCAGAGCGTTAAGACTTTTTTCATTGCTAACCTTTCGGCCTCACACGTGAGCGCCTCAGTCTCTTTAGTGTCTCAATCGACGGGGAGATGTATGGAGAATAAAACAATGCCCAAGTCTTTTCAAGAAAGAGTTGCGAGCGGGTGAATGTTCGAAGCGAAATTATTCCCGGCGCACGATCAATTGTTCGTGTTGGCGGCGGGCGCGACGTTACCGGCGTCGCGTTCGCGCTCCCAGGCGCGCAAAGCCTGCACGCCTCGCTGAAAGTCTCGCTCGTTGTTATAGAAATTGTGTGCGCCGTCGTCGCGCGAAGGTTCGCGTACGTAGTAGAGATAGTCCGTGGCGGCGGGGCGCAGCGCGGCTTCTAAAGAACGTGCGCCGGAAGAAGCGATTGGCCCCGGCGGAAGTCCGCGCACCTTCCGCGTGTTATATGGCGACTCGCGATCCAGATCGCTCTGATAAACTTTTCCGTCATTCCTCCATTTACCGGCCAGCTTCGAAGCGTAGATGACCGTCGAGTCGATGCCGAGCGGCATACCGATTTTGAGCCGGTTATAGATCACAGACGCCACGAGAGGTCTCTCATCTTTCAACTTCGCCTCGGTCTCTACGAGCGAGGCGATGGTGACGATCTGGCGCGGCGTTTTATCGAGCGAGAGAGTCTGGTCGCCGGTCTGCTCGCGCCAGACCTGCCGGAAGCGTTTGACCATCGCAGAGACCATCTGGCGCGGGGAAGTGTCCGGAGGGAAACTGTAGGTGTCCGGGTAGAGATAGCCTTCGAGGTTCGTGGCTTGCGCGTCGAGGTCGCGTATGTCGCTCGTGTCGTCCAACAGGGCCAGGGCTTCTTCAACGTTGGCGAGTTTGAGTTCGGGAATACGCGCCATCGCCGCGGCGATGTCCCAGCGCGTCCAGCCTTCGATGACGGTGAAGCGCGCGAGCCTCTGCTGTCCCTCTTCGAGTTTGCGCAGCACGCCGAGCGGCGAGATAGGAGAGGGGAAACGATACTCGCCCGCTTTGAGGCGCGGGGCAGCGCCGCTGAATCGTATGTAGAGGCGGAGAGGCCACTCGCGTCCGATAACGCCGGAAGATGAGAGGCGTGCGACGGTTTCGTCGGGCGTCGAGCCGCGTGGGATTTCGATATATTGGTTTGAGAGGGGATGGGCGATGGGTTTATGTAGTTCGCGATATAGCCAAAAGGCGAAAGCTCCCGCCGCGCAGACGGAGAGTGCGAGAAGGATTGCCAGCAAGCGAAAAATTTTCATGCGAAATTACGTTAACGGATATTACTTAAACGTTGATATATCAAAACTTACGTTCGCAAACCAAATGAATAATAAATGAATAGTTGCAAACGTCTCCGTCTGGTTTGCGACAGCTTTCTTTATTCCGTCAAACTTTCCTTTTGAGAGATGAAATCTCGCAAAATAAGCGCGGCGGCTTCGCTGTCGAGACGTGCGATTAGCTCTGTGCCGCTCACTCCCGCGTCGCGCAGAGATTCGCCGGCTGCGTGCGATGTGAGCCGTTCGTCCTGCAAATGCACGGGCACATCCAGCGAGAGGGAGAGATTGCGTGCGACGCGACGCGCCTCCCGCGCTGCGTCGCCTTCCGTGCCGTCCATGTTTAGCGGCAAACCAATGACCACCCCTTGTGCGTCAAAGCTGCGTCGCAAATCAGAGATTTGCCGGAGCAGCGTTTTCCAGTTAGTTCGATGAAGCGGTGCGAGCGGTTTGACAGTCAGTTGCAACTCGTCGCTTAAGGCGACGCCGACGCGCTTCGTGCCCAGGTCGAGCGACAACAGACGGCCTTTAACCTTGCACGGCTCCGGCTCGTCAGAAGGTTTTGGAAATTCCGGTTTCGGCAAACTAAATTTTATTGCAAGCGTTTGAAGTATAGCGCAGCCGCACGTTAGACGGCCAATTAGCCCGACCGTCTTGCGACGCGCGAGAGGGCTACTGTATCATCACTCCCAGCCTGCCGTGCAATTTGGCCTGACAGGTGTTGGAACAATCCGGCGCTCTAAAAAGTTTTCTTGAGGTGAACGATGTCATTTCGCAGTAAATTTCTCGTAGTGGTTTTCTCCGCCACGCTCGCGCTGTACGCGGTGGTCGGCGGTTTGATGTTTACACGCGCGCAGCAGCAGAACGACCCGGGCGCGCAGCTACGAATTTTCGAGAGCGTCCTCCAACACATACACGACGATTACGTTGACGAGCCGGATTTGAACAAGGTGCGCGCGGGCGCTTTGCGCGGCCTCGCCTACGGGCTTGATCCTTATTCGACGTATCTGACGGTCGATCAAGTGCGCGATTATCGCGTCGGGCTGGAGAAAGACAAGGCCGGAATCGGCGCGGAGCTATCGCAGGTGGCCTCTTACCTCTACGTGATCGCGCCCGTGAAGGGCGGCCCCGCCGAGCAAGCGGGCGTGCAGGCGGGCGACATCATAGAGTATATCGACAACAAAGCGACGCGCGACATTTCGCTCTACGACGCCAGGCAACTACTGAACGGCGCTTCGGGGACGGAAGTGAAAGTTCGCATACTTCGTGCGGGCACGCGCCCGCTGACGGTCACGATCAAGCGCGCGCCGTTGCAAACGCCCGGCGCCGAGACGCGCATGGAGGCGGCGAAGGTCGGAGTCGTAAAGATCAACAGTCTGGCGGAGGGCGAATCGGCCATCGTGCAGAAGCGCGTGCAGGAGTTGCAGAAACAGGGTTCGCAAAAACTGGTGTTGGACTTGCGCGGCGTGGCGGGCGGTTCGCTCACGGAGGGCGTCAAGGTGGCGAACCTCTTCATCAAGGACGGCGCGCTGGCGCAAACCATCGGGCGCGGCAACAAGAGCCTCAAAACTTTTATGGCCGACCCGAAACTCGCCATCTTCGACGGGCAAGTTGTCGTCTTGATTGATCGCGGCACGGCGGGGGCTGCGGAAGTAGTCGCGTCGGCCTTCATAGAGCGGAAGCGTGGCGAGGTTGTCGGCGAAAAGAGTTTCGGCGCGGGCGCGGAGCAGCAATTGTTCCCGCTGCGCAACGGCGACGGGCTTCTTTTGACGACCGTGAAGTGGGCTTCGTCGGCGGGCAAGTCGTTCATCGGCGCGGGCGTTACGCCGACGTTTGAAGTCAAACGACCGGAGTTGGCCGCAGCTATTGATCCGGACGAGTTGACGGGGAACGACGACGATGCAATTGCGGCTCCGACGCAGAACGGCGAGAGAAGAGAAGTCGCTCCCGAAGCCGCGTCGCCCAAGCAGCAGCCCGAAGACACGCAGTTGAAGAAAGCCCTCGAACTGCTCAAAGACAAACCGGCGCAGCAAAAGGCTGCTTAAGAAAACTTAACCATTCAAACGAAAGAGGCCGGAGAGGAACGAACCTTCTCCGGCCTCTTTATATTTATCTCTGCGCCCCCTCTGTGTCCTCTGTGTCTCTGTGGTGAGTGCTTCTATAAAGCATTCACCACAGAGACACAGAGGACACGGAGGGGGCACAGAGGAAATCTACTTTATTACAACGGAATGTTGCCGTGTTTTTTCGGCGGGTTGGTGTCGCGTTTGTTTTCGAGCAGCGCGAGCGCGCGTATGAGTTTGAGGCGAGTTTCGGCAGGCTCGATGATCTCGTCTATGAAGCCGCGCTCGGCGGCGACGTAAGGGTTGGCAAACTTCTCTTCAAACTCGGCGACGCGCGCCTGTCTCGCGCTTTCCTGATCTTCTGCTTCATTAATTTCGCGTCGATACAGAACGCCCACCGCGCCGCCCGCGCCCATCACGGCGATCTCGGCTGTAGGCCACGCGAGATTGATGTCCGTGCGGATGTGCTTCGAGGCCATGACGCAGTAAGCGCCGCCGTAAGCCTTGCGCGTGATGACGGTGATCTTGGGGACGGTGGCTTCGGCGAAGGCGTAGAGGAGCTTTGCGCCGTGGCGTATGATGCCGCCGTGCTCCTGCCTGACGCCGGGGAGAAAACCGGGCACGTCTTCAAAGACTATCAGCGGGATGTTGAAGCAGTCGCAAAAGCGCACGAAGCGCGCGGCCTTGACGGAGGCGTCTATGTCGAGCACGCCCGCGAGATACGCCGGTTGATTGGCGACGATGCCGACGCTTCGACCGGCGAGTCGCGCGAAGCCGACGACAATATTCGGCGCGTAAAATTCATGCGTCTCGAAAAAATAGTTGTCGTCAATGACGGCATGGATCACGTCGCGTATGTCGTAGGGCTGATTCGACGCTTCGGGCACCATTGAATTCAGACGCTCATCGCGACGATCCGGCGGGTCGGTCGTTTGCACGCGCGGCGCTTCGTCCATGTTGTTGGAGGGGATGAAAGAGAGCAGTTCGCGTACGAGTTGGAGAGCGTGCTCGTCGGAGTCCGCGTCGAAGTGTGCGACGCCGGAGATGCGGTTGTGCGTGTCTGCGCCGCCGAGTTCTTCTTTTGAGACTTCTTCGTGCGTGACGGCGCGGATCACGTCGGGGCCGGTGATGAACATGTAAGAAGTGTTCTTCACCATGACGTTGAAGTCCGTGATGGCGGGACTGTAGACCGCGCCGCCCGCGCACGGCCCCATGATGCAACTGATCTGCGGGACGACGCCCGAAGCCAAAGTGTTGCGCAGGAAAATGTCCGCGTAGCCGCCGAGACTGAGGACGCCTTCCTGTATGCGCGCGCCGCCCGAATCGTTGAGGCCGACGACGGGCGCGCCGACGCGCATCGCCAGGTCCATCACCTTGCAAATCTTTTCCGCGTGCGTCTCGGAGAGCGAACCGCCGAAGACCGTGAAGTCCTGCGCGAAGACGAAGACGCGCCGCCCGTCAATCAGCCCGTAGCCGGTGACGACGCCGTCGCCCGGGTAAAGTTGCTCTTCGAGGCCGAAGTCGTGCGAGCGATGCACGACGTGTTTGTCAAACTCTTCAAAAGTCCCTTCGTCGAGCAAAAAGGCGATGCGCTCGCGCGCGGTCAACTTGCCCGCCGCGTGCTGGCGCGCGATGCGCTCCGCGCCGCCGCCCTCTTCGGCGCGACGCTCGCGCTCGCGCAGGCGTTCCAACTTAGATGGTTGCTGTTCTTTGCCGGTGCGTGTTGAAGCCATAAGGTTTCGAGTCTGTTGAAATGTCTAGGAAGCGGAATTGTACATCAACTGTCGAAGTCTCGCGTCTCGCCTAGTCGAGATGATCAAAAGGGAAAGCGCGGCGCACGATTAAATCGATCAATTCGGCGAGCGCTTGCGGCACACGCTCGCGCACGGACACAGGATAATCGTAACGCGCGGCGTGTGCGATAAATTCCTCCTGATCGAGAATGCGATAGGAGAAGTCCGGCGCGACGAGCACGTCTATGTCCAGATCAACGAAGGTCAGGACGCGCCCGTCAAACTCCGCGGGCTGATTGATGTTGCAATAGTGGTTGCGAAGCGTGCCCGCCGGTTCGCGGAAACGAAAGACGCTGTACCAGCGATCCGTCCAGTAGTATTCGGTGCTGAGCGTGCCCGCCGCTATCGTGCCAAGCTGCGGGTGTCGAATCTCCTTCTCGAAGACGCCTTCGACAACGATTAACGAATCGCCGCGCGTTAACAGTCGCGCCTGCCACTCGCGGTGCAGGCGACCGTCGAACTTGCGCGCGTGCACCGTGACGATCTCGTTTTGATCCTGCGCGGCGACTTCGGAACTTTCAACCCCCATGCGCGGATCGTCCTTACTCGCCAGCGCGCACGGGATTGCCGAGCGTGCCGACACCTTCGACTTCGACTTCGCACACGTCGCTGTCCGCGAGCGGGCCGACGCCCGCGGGCGTCCCCGTAGAGATCACGTCGCCCGCCTCCAGAGTCATGATGTGCGAGATATAGCGTATGAGATAAGGGACGGGGAAGGCCATCGCGCTCGTGCGCCCGCGCTGCCGCACCTCGCCATTAACGCGGGTTTCGACTTGAAGGTCGAACGGGTCGATGCCCGTCACGATGTAAGGGCCGACGGGACAGAAAGTGTCGAAAGACTTCGCGCGCGTAAACTGCACGTCGCGGCGTTGCAGGTCGCGCGCGGTGACATCGTTGACGCAGGTGTAGCCGAGCACGTAGTCGAGCGAATTTTCGCTATCACTCAAACGATGGGCGCGGCGTCCGATAACCACTCCGAGTTCGCCTTCGTGTTCGACGCGCGCGGAGACGGAGGGCAGTTCGATGGCCGCCTCATGGCCCACGATTGACGAAGGCGGCTTGAGAAAAAGCAAAGGCTCATCGGGCATGGCGTTGCCGAGTTCGGCGGCGTGGTCTCTATAGTTGCGCCCGACGCAGACGATCTTGGAAGGCTTGACGGGCGCGAGCAATTTCACTTCGGAGAGCGCGACACCTTCGACAGACCAGGCGTGTGCGGCGGGCGACTCCTTCTGCGCGAAAATTTGCATCGCCGTGACGGGATAGACCGTCGCGTCGTTGATCAAGCCGTAGCTCGTTTCGCCATTTTTCGGGTTGATGAAGCGGCAGATTTTTTTGCTCATCGTTAGGGCACCGTTTCGGAGACGACATCGGATGGCTGGCTCGTGTTGCCCGCCGTGTCAACAGCCGTCAGGTAATAATAGTACTTCGTGCCGGACTCGACCGTGTCGTCCTGATAAGTCGTGCGTTCGAGGAGCGTGCGGTTGAGTTTCGTCCAGGCGTCTTTCGGCGCGTTCGGGTCTGTTGAGCGATAGATGTTGTAGCCCGCCACGTCGCGCTCGCGATTGGCGGGGAAGAAGAACGAGACGCGGCGCGGAGCAGCGTTTGTAGAGATTGATGTCGGGGCGGACGGCGGAAACGTGTCGCGCGGCGCAATCGTGAGCGCGTTTGAATTGAGACTCTCGACCTGCGCGCCGCCCGTGCCGAGCGAGACGGCGCGGACGATGTAGACGTACTCCTCGCCGAACGTGAAAGTCTGATCGTTGAATTCGTTGGCGGTCAGCACGGCGCTGTTGAGAGGAGTCTGCGCCGGTTCGTTCTGCGAGCGATCCGTGCGATAGACGTTGTAGCCGAGCAGGTTGACCGGAGTTGAGTTGTCCACGTTCGCGGGCGGTGTCTGCCAGCGAATTTTGACGGCGTTCTCGCTCTCGTTCGCGACGCCGAGAAGCACGGGCGGCTGGCTCACGCGCGTCGCGGGTTCGATCAGGAGGAAGTTGGAGAAAGAGGCGCGCTGGCCTGTGGCGTTGACGTAGCGGAGTGCGTAGCGCAGGCGCACGGGTTCGGTCAGCGTGAGCGTGTCCTGGTAAGTCAAATCCTCTGTCGCGCGCTCGATTGTAGAGTAGGGAACTGAGCCGATGAGCGTGGCGCGCGTGGAAAATTCTTCTTCGGTGAGAGGCAGCGGGTCGTCCGTGCGCTCTGCGACGCGGTAGATGTCTATGCGGCGTATGCTCTGCACGTCACCTGCGGAGGCGTTGCGGCGCGGCGCGGGCCAACTCAGTATGACCTGATTACCGCGCTGCACGCCGGAGAGCAATTCGGTGCGTTGCGGCACATTCTCTGTGGGCGGCAGCGGCGGGCGGCGTTTGCCGCACGAGGCCGACAGCAGGCAGAGCACGAGCAGAAAGGTGAACAGGAGGAAGCGGCGCTGTCTGAAACTGTTGGCGGCGCGTGAAGATTTCATGCAGGGGTGCTTCTTCCGGTGTCTCACAGAATGTAACGGCTGAGGTCCTGGTCTTTGACGATGTCGCTCAAAGTGTTGGAGACGTAGGCGGCATCTATGACCTGCCGCTTCGGTTCGAGGTCGGGGCCTGCGAAACTGATCTCGTCCAGCACCTTCTCCATGATGGTGTGCAGGCGGCGCGCGCCGATGTTCTCCGTCTGCTCGTTGACGCGCCCCGCAAACTGCGCAAGCGATTCGATGGCGTCATCCGTGAACTCCAGTTCGATGCCTTCGGTTTCGAGCAGCGCGATATATTGTTTGACGAGAGAATTTTTCGGCTCGGTGAGGATTCGTTTGAAGTCCTCAATCGTCAGCGATTCGAGTTCGACGCGGATGGGAAAGCGGCCTTGCAGTTCGGGGATCAAGTCCGACGGCTTCGAGACGTGAAAAGCACCGGCGGCGATGAAGAGTATGTGATCCGTGCGCACCATGCCGTAGCGCGTGTTGACGGTCGTGCCTTCGACGATGGGGAGTATGTCGCGCTGCACGCCCTCGCGCGATACGTCGGGGCCGCCCCCGCCCGACTCGCGACCGGCGATCTTGTCTATCTCGTCCAGAAAGATGATGCCGGATGATTCGACACGCTCCAGAGCGGCGCGCGACACGGTATCCATGTCAATCAGCCGCTCTTCCTCTTCCTGCAACAGGTACTCCATCGCTTCGTCCACGCGCATGCGGCGTCGCTTGGTGCGCCCTTGAAAGAGATTGCCGAGCATGTCCTTCATGTTGATGCCCATCTCTTCGACGCCCTGCGGCCCTGCGACTTCGATGGTCGGGAAATTCTTCTCGCGCACCTCCATCTCGACCATGCGGTTCTCTAACTTTCCGGCGCGCAGTTGCTCGCGTAGTTTCTCGCGCGTACGCTGAAATTGATCGTCGCGCGGCGGCGTCCCCGTCTCAGTGGACGCGGAAACTGCGCTGTTGTCGTCATCGTCGAAACTGTAAAAGGTCGAAGAGGGTTTCGGCGGGAGGAGTAGATCGAGTATGCGTTCTTCGACGTTGAGTTCGGCCTTCTCCGCGATCTCTCCGGCCTTCTCCGCGCGCAGCATCTCGACGGCGATCTCCGTCAGATCGCGAATCATGCTCTCCACGTCGCGCCCGACGTAGCCGACTTCGGTGAACTTAGAGGCTTCGACTTTGAGGAACGGCGAACTCGACATGCGCGCGAGGCGACGCGCGATCTCCGTCTTGCCCACGCCAGTCGTGCCGATCATGATGATGTTTTTCGGCATCACGTCGGCGGCCATTTCGGGCGGGAGCTTCTGCCGCCGGACGCGATTCCTGAGCGCAATCGCCACGGCGCGTTTCGCCGCGTGTTGCCCGACGACGTGCTTGTCCAACTGCGCGACGATCTGACGCGGCGTCATGTCGTCAAGCCGCGCTTCTTCTTCAACTTCGCCTGAGAGATAAATAACCATAAGAGAGAGGTTAGAGATTAGAGGCCAGAGGTTAGTGAAAGACAGTTTTTGGTTTTAACTGATCTCTAACCTCCAGCCTCCGACCTCTGCTTTTCATAATTCTTCGACGATAATATTTTGATTCGTGTAGATGCAAATTTCGCCCGCGATGTTGAGCGCTTCGTGTGCGATCTCGCGCGCGTTCATCTCCGTGTTTTTAAGGAGCGCGCGCGCGGCTGCGAGCGCGTAAGAGCCGCCGGAGCCGATGGCGAGCGCGTCGTCTTTGTCGTCGGGCGCGATCACGTCTCCGTTGCCGGACAGGAGAAAAGAGCTTTTCTCGTCGGCGACGATGAGCAGCGCTTCGAGGTGGCGCAGGATTTTGTCAGTGCGCCACTCCTTGCTGAGTTCGATGGCGGAGCGCTCCAGATTGCCCTGATACTGTTCGAGCTTGCTTTCAAAACGCGTGAGCAGGGAGAAGGCGTCGGCGCTCGCCCCGGCGAAGCCCGCGAGGATGCGTTCGTTATAGAGGCGACGCACCTTGCGCGCGCCGCTCTTCATCACGGTCTCGCCGAGGCTGACCTGGCCGTCTCCCGCCATGGCGACTTTCCCTGCGCGGCGCACGAGCAAGACGGTCGTACTGCGCAAGCGCGGCATTGTAGTTTCTTTGTTCATATTGGTAACGGTGAAATATAGGGAGTGGCTTGGAGGGAAGTCAAGGAAGCAGGTTTAAGAAGCGACGGTTCGGGCGTCGCGTGCGAGGCCGTAAGGATGCGGAATCGGACATGGCAGGGTTTTGCGTTATGATAGCGTGAGAGAAGAATCGAGGCCGGGCAGGGCTTGTTAGACACGTCCAGTGGGCGTGCAAAGAATTTTTTAGAGGAGCGACGGACGAGACGTGAGACCACTGATCGGCATCACGATGCGGCACGAGTTGGAGACCGAGCGATTTTATCTCGCGCGCGCATACAGCGAAGCGGTAGAGGCGGCGGGCGGTGTGCCACTACACCTGTCCTTAATCCCTAAGGCCGCGTATGTGGAGGCGGCGCTGGAGACGCTCGACGGCGTGCTGCTGCCGGGCAGCGCCTCCGACGTAGACCCCCTGCGCTACGGGCGCGAGCCGCAACGCAGGCTCGGGGCCGTGCACCCGCTGCGCGACGAGACGGACGCCCTGGTGCTCGCCGAAGTCGAGCGACGCGCGATGCCTCTGTTTGCGATCTGTTTCGGGATGCAAATCTGGAACGTCGTCAGGGGCGGGACTCTGATTCAGGACATCGAGAGCGAAATGCCGGAGGCCATCAAGCACGAACAGGGCGCGCCGCGAGATCGGCGTTCGCACCGCGTGCGGCTGCTGGCCGAGAGCGCGCTGGCTGAACTGGTCGAAGGCGAGAGCGCGCTCGTCAATAGCCACCACCATCAGGCCATCGAAACCGTAGGCGAGGGGCTTCGCGCCACCGCCTGGACGGCGGACGGGTTGATCGAAGCGCTCGAAGACCAGAGAATTGACCGCTGGGCCATAGGCGTCCAGTGGCATCCCGAAATCGAATGGGAAGAAGACGCGTTTTCGGAGAATCTATTCAACTCTTTCATCGAAGCCTCCAGGCGTTTCGCGTCCGAGCGACGCGGCGACGGACTACTTTTTGAAAGTAGTGTAAGGTGACTGAGAACGACGCGAAGGCGAATCGCACGAAAGTGGGTTTCAGCGCTCGCGCCACGCGTCCGATAACGCTGGTGCGGTAGGCTTTTCATCTTTTTTGAGGTAGATAAATGGGGCGAGTGTGGGAAGGGTTGAGTTTGGCCGGACAGGTGGCGGTGGTCACGGGCGGGTCGAGGGGCATCGGGCGTGCGGTGGCAGAGCGTCTGGCGGAGGCGGGAGCGCGGATTGTCGTCAACTACAAGAGCGATGAAAGAGCCGCGTCGGAAGTCGCATCTGCGATCACGGAGCGCTATCAGGTAGGGGCTTTGGCCGTGCGTGCGGATACGAGTGATGTGCGTCAAGCGGGGCATCTGTTTGAAGAGGCTGTGGGGAAATTCGGGCGTGTGGACATTTTGATATGCAACGCGGGAATCTGGGAAGGTGCGGCGATAGAAGAGCTTGGGGAAGAACTCTGGGAACGCGTCATAGATACAAATCTGAAAGGGACCTGGGCCGTCTGCCGCGCAGCCGTGCCCGTGTTGAAACGGCAGGGGCGCGGGAAGATCGTCATAGTGAGTTCGACGGCGGGTCAGCGCGGCGAAGCAAACTTCTCGAATTATGCTGCGTCAAAGGGCGGTCAGATAGCCTTCTGTAAGTCTCTGGCGGTTGAATTGGCGAGGCACGGCATCAACGTCAACGCGGTTGCGCCCGGGTGGGTGGAAACCGAGATGACCGCAAAAGCGTTTACGGATGAACACTTTCGCAGGAGCGTCGAGGAGTCTATTCCGCTCGGTCGAATCGCCGCTCCGGACGACGTGGCGCTGCCCGTGCTTTTTCTGTGCAGCGAGTGGGCGCGGCACATCACAGGGGAAGTGTTGAATATTAACGGCGGCTCGGTCTTGTGTGGTTAGGCTGAAGTGAGACGTTGCGGTGTGAGCGAGTCAGTGTCATTTGCGTAGGAGAGGGGAACTTTCTTGGGTCAAGCAGAAAAGCGAAAGATAAGTCTGGGCATAGAGGAACTGCTCTCTAAGCGTGGCGATTTACTGAGTGGCGCGCGCGTCGGGTTGATCTGTAATCAGGCGTCGGTGGACCACGAATTACGGCATTCGGCAGACCTCTGCCGCGCCGGGGACGGCTTCAAACTCACCACGCTCTTCGGGCCGCAGCACGGCATACGCGGGGAAGTGCAGGACAACATGGTCGAGACGCCGCACACGCTCGACTCCGAGACGGGCCTGCCCATCTACTCGCTCTACAGCGAGACGCGCGAGCCGACCGAAGAGATGTTGAGAGACGTGGACGTGCTCCTCTTCGATATGCAGGACGTAGGATGTCGCATCTACACGTTCGTCTATACGCTGGCGAACTGCATGCGCGCCGCACAGAAGTACGGAAAGCGCGTGGTGGTCTGCGACAGGCCGAACCCCATCGGGGGCGAAAAGCTGGCCGGCAACGTCTTGGAACCCGAATATGCTTCGTTTGTCGGCCAATTCCCCATACAGACGCGCCACGGGATGACCGTCTGCGAACTCGCGAAGATGTTCAGGGAGCACTGGGGAATCAATTGTGAACTCGAACTAATTTTGATGGACGGCTGGACGCGCGAACTCTGGTTCGACGAGACGGACGCGATGTGGGTGCTGCCTTCGCCGAATATCCCCACGCTCGACAGCGCGACAATTTTTCCGGGCATGGTGCATCTAGAAGGGACGCAGATGTCCGAAGGCAGGGGCACGACGCGCCCTTTCGAGTTGATCGGCGCGCCTTACATAGACGCGCACAAATACCAGAGGGAACTCGCCGCATACAATTTCGCGGGCGTGCATTTTCGCGCGTCTTCGTTTCAGCCGACTTTTCAAAAACACGCGGGGCGCAATTGCGGCGGCGTACAGATACATGTGACGGACCGGAAAGAGTTTGAGCCCGTGCGCGCGGGGGTCGCGGCTGTTAAAGTTGCGCATGATCTCTATCCGGAGCAATTTTTGTGGAAAGAGCCGCCCTATGAATACGTCTATGACCAAAATCCCTTCGACGTGATAGCGGGGACTGCCAGTTTGAGGCAGTCAATCGAGAGAGGGGATTCGCTGGAGCAGATAGAAGATTCTTGGAGAGCGAAACAGGCGGCTTTCCAGACTTTGAGAGAAAAATATCTGCTCTACTAAACGTCTGTCTTTCAGCGTTTGGAACGGGACGGTGCGCATGTTACTTGAAGAGTCGCCGCGCCGACAGGTAAAGTATCACTTTAATATAGGGACGCGTTATGTTGCCGCCTCTGGATTCATTATTGCGGGAATGTGAGATGCTGCACGGCCATATTTGTCCGGGTCAGGTGCTCGGTGCGCGCATGGCCGTGCTCGGCTGCGAATTGATCGGAATAGACGACCCGCGCGGTGCGGACAGGAAAAAATTCATCGTCTGGGTCGAGGTAGATCGTTGCATGACGGATGCTCTGAGCGCGGTCACGGGGGTGAGGCTCGGACGCAGGAGTTTGAAATTCCTGGATTACGGCAAAGTGGCCGCCACTTTTCTCAACACGGAGACGGGGCGCGCCGTAAGACTTGCGGCGCACGATAGTTCGAGAAACCTGGCGGATTCGCGTTACCCGTCCGTGGAGAGCAAAAAAGAGCGGCAAATGCGCGCCTACAGGGAGGCGTCCGACGTGGAATTATTCAAGATCGAGACGGTCTCTGTTGAATTAAGGGAGATGGACGCTCCGGGTCGCCCGCGCGCGCGCGTCACCTGTGAGAAGTGTCTGGAGGGAGTCAACGACGGTCGCGAAGTCAAGGGACGGGACGGTGAAATTCTGTGCCTGCCTTGTGCGAGGGGAGCATATTACGAAGTCGTAGCCTCCTGATAAAATTCTCCGTGTAATGAGTTAAATCCTGTCGTGTCAGATTGTTATGTGTAGGAGGAAGTTTTGGAAGAGATAAGAATTCCGGCGGAAAAATCCGGTGTGCAGGCCTGGCTGGCGGGTGGTCTGGCTTGGGCAATTCCCGGCGCGGGCCATTTTTACCAGGGGCACCTTGTGCGCGGGATGTTACTGGGCGGGACGGTGCTGGCAATGTATCTGTCGGGTCTGTGGCTCGGCGGGCACCTGTACGGGCTGCATAATGTCGCGGACACGGGTTTTCTGGCGTATGTCTTCGGCTTCTGCGATTTGGGGACGGGATTGCTCTACCTCTTGAGTCTGCTCTCGAACATAGGTGTGACGGATCAATCGCAGTTGGCGACGGCAGAATATGGCGACCGCTTTTTGATGGTGGCGGGGCTGCTCAATTACTTGTGCATGCTGGACGCGTTCGACATCGCCGCCGGGAGGAAAAGGTGAGACATTTTCTGGTGATGGTGTTGTTCGCAGCCTTCGTCGCCGTAATTTTCGGCATCGTAGGCCGCGAGAAATCGTCTGAGAGATTCTCTTACGGAGCCAAGATATTCGTGGAGTTCGTCGGCATCGGATTAGCTCTGGCTTGGGTACTATTTTGGCTGCCCGTCTGAAACGCGTCCGATAACGTCGGTGGGAGTGTTTAACTCAGACACTTAATAACCAATTCGCAGGGAATCCAAGGGAAGCGCAAATCGTAGGGAATCTACGCGAAATGCAAATAATGCTTGTCAGGGTGTAGATGGGGTTAGCCGAAACAGAAGCCATTGTTCTCAGGACGTACAAACTTGCGGAGGCCGACAAGATAATTGTTTTCCTCTCGCAGCACGCGGGCGTCATGCGCGGGGTGGCGCGCGGTGCGCGTCGCTTGAAGAGCAAGTTCGGCGCTTCACTCGAACCTTTTACGCTCATCAGCCTCTCCTACTTCGAGAAGGAGGGGCAGGAACTCGTCTCCATCAGCCAGACGGAAATCTTGCGCTCGCACTTCGAGCTCAGCAAAAATACGGAAGTTGTCAGCGCGCTGGAATATCTCGCCGGCCTGATTCTCGAATTCACCCCGCCGCACGAGCCGAATGAGAAGATTTTTCGCATGTTCCGCGCCTGTCTGGAGGCGACACTGGAGTCGCCCGCAGATTTACGTCAAATTACGCGTTACTGTGAAGTGTGGCTGTTGAAGCTGGCCGGATTTCTGCCCGGTTTGCATTCCTGCGTTAATTGCAAAGAGAGTTTCGGCGAGAATAAAGTGAAGACCTACCTGGGCATTGATGGGGCTCTGCGCTGCGAGCGTTGTGCGCACAAGGCGGACATGCACATCGGCGTAGAGGCGACGGCGCGTCTGCGCGCGACTCAGAGACTGTCGCCGGCGGCCTGGGCGCGTGCGGGCGACGCGTCCACGGAGTCTGCGCGCAAGGAGCTCTCGCAGATGACCGAGCGGCTGATCACGCGTGCGCTTGAGAGGCTGCCGAAGGGAAGAGCCACGGTCGAATAAGTGTCGAATAACTTTAGCCGAATAAACTTTAACGCTTGCCGTCAGTTTTAGCTTAGGGCCACTGGAAGCGCGCTAAAATTCACCTTTAGAGAGGGAAACAGGGACGCATGAAGACGAGAGGCTGGCGTTTAATCGAGAGGTATATCGTCAAAGCGATATTGCCCTATGTCGGTTTGTCGCTCCTTTTGTTGACGTTCGTACTGTTAGCCCAACAGGCTGGAAAGTTTATAGAAATACTCGGCTCGGCAGACCCCACGCTCGACGCCGTGGCCGACATCGCGCTCGGATTGATCCCGAATATATTGATCTTCACGCTCCCCATGTCCGTGCTGATAGGCACTGCGACGGGTTTGAGCAGGCTCGGCAGCGATAGCGAGTTGATAGTGATGCGTGCGGCGGGCGTGGGGACGTGGCGGCTCATGTCGCCTGTGCTGCTGCTGGGCGTAATCTTCACGCTGCTGACTCTCTACGTGGGTTTCGAGGTGGCGCCGCGCGCGACTACCTTGATGCGCGAAGCCGTCATCAGAGTCACGCTGTCCAAAATCGAATCGCCCATCCAGCCGCACACATTCAACACGGAGATGCCGGGCAAGGTCGTCTATGTGCGGGAGGGGGATAAAAAGCTGGGGCGTTGGGGGCGTGTGTTTATACACTGGCAGGACGGAAAAGACCTCCGCCTGATAACGGCCAGAAGCGGTCGCCTCGATATAACAGGGGAGCAGACCGAACTGGTCCTGACGGATGCGGTCGTCACGACGTTACCCTCCTTGCAGGGGGCGCTGAACGTTAACTCAACGCAAGTCGTCACGGAGAGCTCGGCACAATTCCGCATACGCCTCAACACGGGTCGAAACGCGCTCCTGAAGAGTTTCCAGGAACGGCGCCCCGAAATAGAGGAGCTACACTGGCGCGAACTACTGGACAGGGTACGCACAACGCCCGATATTGCGGAAAAACGCGCCCTGCTCATCGCTTTGAATAAAAGGTTGGCGATCTGTTGCGCGCCGCTGGCCTTCGCGCTGCTGGGCGCGGGACTGGGCGGGCGTACGAAAAGGTTCGGACGCGGGCAGGCCGTGCTCATCTCCCTGGGCGCGATGCTTTTGTATTATCTGGTACTGCTGGGCGGGGAACACTTGAGCCGCAACGGCACGCTGGCGCCACAGCTCGGCAGTTGGGTGGCGACCGGGTTGGCCTCGCTCGCGGGCCTGCTCTTGCTTTTCGCGAGCGGGCGCAGCAGTACCGTCTGGGGGCGCAGGCTCGTGCAGACTTCCACAAAGCCCGAGGCCGAACGCTCCTTCGTCAAACGCGCGCGCCGTTCCATCCTCCTGGGACTTTTGGATAGAAGTCTCATACGCGCCATTTGCTTAAACTTTGCGCTGGCCTACACGATGCTCCTGTCCATATTTCTGATCTTCACACTGTTCGAGCTTCTGCGTTTCATCACGAGCACCGAATGGCTTCTGGTGGTGCTCTACCTGTTATATCTGGTGCCGCTCGCCAGCATGAGTTTAGCCCCCATAGGTTTGCTGGTATCCGTGCTTATCACATACGCGTTGATGGCACGGCGCAGCGAGGTCGTCGTCTGGTGGGCCAGCGGGCAGAGTCTCTACCGCCTGTCCATGCCGGCGCTGATCTTTGCGCTCTTTATCAGCGCCATGCTCGGCGTACTGCAGGAAAAAATCCTGCCCCAGGCGAACCGCAAGCAGGAAGGGTACAGGGCACAAATACGCGGCGGGTTAAACCGCGCGACGACGCAGACGGGATTCCAATGGCTCGCCATTCCCGAGTCGAAGCGGCTTTACACCTATAGATATGAAGCAGGACGCCAGGCGCTACTCAATCCAGCCGTATTCGAATTCGACTCTGAAGGCGTGCACCTGACGCGACTGATTATGGCCAGAGAGGGGGAGTGGCAGAACTCCGGCGAGATGGGATTTCAAGAGGCGGAAGTCGTCGGGGTGGGCAGGAGAGATCAGCCGGGGAGCATCACGCGCCTGCCACGCTACTCGCTCGCGGAGAACATCGCGGCGGAGTCTTTTAAGCCTATGCTTAATAAGCCGTCCGAGCTTAGTTCGAGGGCTTTAAGCAACTACATAAGAGCCCTTAAAAAGGTCAAGCCGGAAGAAATGGCCTCCCTCTACGTCGCCCTCTACAGGAGGTTTGCCGACATCTCCACGCCACTCATACTGGCACTCATAGGCGTCCCCTTCGGGGTCTTCTTCGGGAGACGTTCAGCTTTCTGGGCGTTGGGGGCGGCAATAGTTATCGGACTCGCCCTGTGGGCCAGCGCCAGCGGCTTCCAGCAGTTAGGGAACTACAGATTACTCCCCGCAGCCCTCGCCGCATGGGCAACTCCGCTGATCTTCACGGCTCTCGGTCTGATCCTCTTCTCACGCGCACGCACTTAGGCGCTGCCCATAGATAACTATATCGCCACAAATAAGGGTGGGCGTAGCTCTCACCGAACCACGCCCACCCTTATATAAGTTCAAACGTATGGAAGACGCGACTTAAGTGCCCGTTTCCCAGCTATTCATGTACTCGATCTGCTCCGGCGTTAAGACGTCTATGGAGATGCCGAGGGCACGCAACTTGAGACTGGCGATTTCAGCGTCAACCTCACGCGGCAACAGGTGCACGCCGGGTTGCAACTCCCCTCTATGCTTGACCAGATACTCCACGGAGAGCGCCTGATTGGCGAAACTCATGTCCATCACGCTCGCCGGATGCCCCTCAGCCGCAGCGAGATTGATCAGACGGCCCTCGCCCAAGACGATGATCCTGTGCCCGTTGGCATGCACCTTGTACTCCTGCACGAAGGGTCGCAGCGTCACAGGCTCCGCAGACATCTCGCGCAACCCCACCAGATTCAATTCCAGGTCGAAGTGCCCGCTGTTGCAGACGATGGCGCCGTCTTTCATGCGCTCGAAGTGTTGACCGTCGATGACGTGCCGGTTGCCAGTCACCGTGACGAAGATGTCGCCCAGGGCTGCGGCCTCCTTGATGGGCATCACGCGGAACCCGTCCATCACCGCCTCGACGGCCTTAATCGGATCGATCTCCGCGACGACGACGTTAGCCCCCATGCCGCGTGCGCGCAGCGCCACGCCCTTGCCGCACCAGCCGTATCCCACTACGACCAGAGTGCGCCCGGCCAAGAGTATATTGGTGGCGCGTATGATGCCGTCGAGCGTGGACTGCCCCGTGCCGTAGCGGTTATCGAAGAGGTGTTTCGTCTGCGCGTTGTTGACGGCCATAGAAGGGAATGTGAGCACGCCCGCGCTCGCCATGGCCTCAAGGCGCACAATTCCGGTCGTAGTCTCTTCGGTCGTGCCGATCACTTCCTTGACCTGGTCCGCACGCTCCTTGATGAGCGTCGCGACCACGTCCGAACCGTCATCGATAATCACTTCAGGGTGAAAATCGAGTGCGGTGCGTACGTGCCGGTTATAGGTCTCGGTCGTCTCGCCCTTAATGGCGTAGACAGGAATTCCCCAGTCGGAGACGAGCGAGGCCGCCACGTCGTCCTGTGTGGAGAGGGGATTGGAGGCGATGAGCACGGCTTCGGCACCGCCCGCCTGCAGAGCGCGCGCTAGATTGGCCGTCTCCGTGGTGATGTGCGCGCACGCCACCAGACGCACCCCGTCGAGCGGGCGCTCCGTAGCGAAGCGTTCGCGTATCAGGCGCAGAACGGGCATTTCGCGTTCAGCCCACTCGATCCGACGTTTCCCGTCGGGCGCTAAAGAGATATCCTTGACATCGTATTCAACTGCCGGTGTTGCAGACATTTATATAATCCTTTTTTGAGTGATTTATTAACCCGTGAATATTTCCGTAGAGAGAAAATGCTAAATCCCTGCCGCCGCACGCAACTGTTCGGCCTTATCCGTGGCCTCCCATGTGAAGCCTTCCAGATTTCTGCCGAAGTGCCCGTAAGCTGCGGTCTTTCTATAGATTGGGCTACGTAAGTTGAGGCTCTGGATGATACCGTGCGGCGTTAATTTGAAATGCTCTCGAACCAGATTCGCCAGCAAATCCTCGCTCACACGACCGGTTCCGCTCGTATCCACCAGCACGGAGACGGGTTCGACGACCCCTATCGCGTAAGCCAATTGAACCAGACACCTATCGGCCAGCCCCGCGGAGACTACGTTTTTTGCTATGTAGCGAGCCATGTAAGCTGCCGAGCGGTCAACTTTGGTTGGGTCTTTGCCCGAAAACGCGCCGCCGCCGTGCGGCGCATAACCGCCGTATGTATCGACTATGATCTTTCGCCCGGTCAGGCCCGCATCTCCCTGCGGGCCGCCCGTGACGAAACGCCCCGTGGGATTGATGTGATACTTCGTGTTTTTGTCTATTAATTCGGAAGAGATGGTCGGTTTGATGACCTGCGACAAGATTTCTTCGCGCAGACGCTTATTCTCCACCTTCTCATCGTGCTGCGAAGAGATGACCACAGCATCCACTCGAAACGGGCGACCGTCTCGATACTCTATGGTGACCTGCGATTTGCCGTCCGGCCTGAGATAGGGAAGTTCGCCCGAGCGCCGTGTCTCGGCCAGACGCGCGGCCAACTGGTGCGCCAATTGTATCGGCAGAGGCATCAACTCCGGGGTCTCGTTACAGGCAAACCCGAACATCAGCCCCTGGTCGCCCGCGCCCCCCGTGTCTACCCCCATGGCTATATCCGGCGATTGACGGTCTATAGCGGTCAGGACGCTGCACGTATCGCAGTCGAAACCGTACTTGGCTCGCGTATAACCAATCTCTCTAACTGTTTCACGTGCCACTTGGGAAAAATCGATGCGCGCCTCGGTCGTGATTTCACCCGCGATGACGACCAACCCTGTGGTCACCAGAGTCTCGCAGGCGACGCGTCCCGTCGCGTCCTGACGCAAAACCTCATCCAGGACCGCATCGGAAATCTGATCCGCAATTTTGTCCGGATGCCCCTCCGTGACCGATTCTGAAGTAAAGAGATAAGTGCCCGTATTGCTCAAAATTTAACGCTCCTTAAAAGGACTGTACTCAGGTGTGTTTAGACAAAAGACCGCGTACTGTAGCAGCGGTCAACTGGCCTGTCAAGATTGCAAGCCCGTTTACGCAGATTTAGTGTGAGGCTGTGGCTGAAGAAACTGCCTCCGAAAGCTATTTATTACAATCCCCGTATCTACATAATATTCATTATCAGACTCAAGCAATGTACTTGATTATACTCACCCGCCCGCGCTTTCATCCAACTTCTCCACTGCTACCGTGGCGCGCGGGTGAAATTCGTCATAAGTCTGACGCAGGTGCTCTTTGGATAAATGTGTGTAGATTTGAGTGGTTGCCAGATCGCTATGCCCTAGAAGAGCCTGTACGGAACGCGAGTCGGCACCGTGCTGCATGAGGTGTGTCGCAAAGCTATGGCGTAGAGTATGCGGAGACACTCCTTCCAACCCGAGTTTCCTTGTGTAACGACGCAGAATCTCCCAAAATTGGTGGCGCGTCAGCCCTTCGCCACCAACTCCGACGAAAAGCGCTTTAGCTGAACTCTTCTTAACCAACGCCGTACGTGCGCGTCCGTATTCCTGCAACCAATGCAGCGCGCTTTTGCCGACGGGTATAAATCTCTGCTTGCTCCCTTTTCCGTGGCAAGTAAGCAGGCCGCGCTCCAGGTTAATATCCGTAGAGACGAGTCCCGTCAGCTCCGAGACGCGTAGCCCCGTCGCGTACAAAAGCTCTAACATGGCGCGATCCCGCAGGCCCTCCGGCGTACTTATGTCCGGCGCGTCCAACAGACGCCCGATCTCCTTCTCCGTGAGAAAATTCGGGAGGTGTTTGTCGATTTGCGGCGACTGCACATTCGCCATCGGGTCGTCTTTGATGAATCCGTCGCGCAGGAGAAATTTATAGAAACCGCGCACACTGGAGATAGTCCTCGCCAGAGTACGTGGCGACAGACCGGATTGTGCCAGCAGCTTGAAACACTCGGACAGCTCGTTTTTACTTAAATCCTCTAAGGTTCTTTGTGTACGCTGTGCAAACTCGATTAGCTTGTTCAGATCGTGTGCGTAATTTTTCAAGGAATTGGAGGACAGTCCCTTCTCGACCCTTAAATAGGCAAAATATTCGCTGATCAAATCACGACCCATCGGCAACTCCCCTCACATTCCGTACACACAGCCTTCACTCTAATTTCCAAATCGACAACGCTTGACGATAGTTCCCCCGCTAGCCTAGAGTAATAAAAAAGATGGCAATTAAAATAGAAAATACCTCTACGGCGACGCTTCCGCGCAACACGATTGCGCAAATCGAAAAAATTATCGAAACCCTCCCACGCGAGCACCTGCGCGGAATAGACCGCCTACGCCTCGTAGACAATATAGTCGACCCAAGGCTACGCCTGCCGCAAAGCAGTCAACTGCCGGGGCTCTATCACCCCAAGCAAGGGACACAGCAGGCATGGCTGGAAGTTTCCACCTCCGTACTGCTTCCCCGCTCCAAGCCTTTTTTCCGACGCCTCCTCCCGCGCCTCTCTTTCAAAGGCAATCTGGCCTCCGTGATATTTTCCCTGGCCGGACAACATTACTACCTGACACTACGACACTCCATCAAGAGGGGGCAAATAGAGCCGTCCGTACGCGCCTACACGGAAAAATATCTAAAGCTCTGGAGCGAGTCTCAACATGGCCTGAGGACGCGCATATTCAAACCCTTGCAACCGACGTTCGAGCGTTGGGCCAAATCTCTCCAACGCCAGGCCGCCAAGGAGAGAAAAAAGAACCCCGGAACTTAAAAACAGAGAGAAATCCTTCCGGAACGTAAAGTATAACTTGAATCAATCGTGGTCGTTATCGGACTCGGGCGTGTTTATGGTCTCAACGAGTTGGTTCAGCGTCTCTCTCAACGCGGCGGCAACCTCACTTAACTCGACGGCTGAGCTATTGAATCGCAACTCAAGCTTGTATGCGCCGTTTTCCGGCTCATATTTATAGACATACTGCTCAATTTTCTTTGGAATCACCTGTGCGTTCTTGCCTTCTTGTCTCGAACGGCGTGCGGCGCGCGCGCCGTCTCGATTCAGCCCGCGGGTGGTGATCTCCTCCAAAATATCGTGCATCGCCTCGACGTGCGGCTGACGCACGACCTGCAACAGGAGCGATTTCGCCCCGATGTCGGCGCGACGACATTTCTCACGTATCACTTCAGGTAGAGAGGCTATCGAGAGCGCTTCCGTGACCGTGCTACGGCTTTTCCCCACTTTACGCGCCACGTCTTCATGCGTATAACCGAAACGCTCGCAGAGCGCGGCCAGACCGTCAGCCTCTTCCCAGGCCGTCAGGTCTTTGCGCTGCATGTTTTCGATCAGAGCTATCTCCGCGACGGCCCTGTCGTCAACCTCCATCTCTATGCAGGGCACTTCCCTCAACCCCGCGGCCTTTGAGGCACGCCAGCGCCGCTCGCCCGCAATGATCATCCAACGCCCCGTGACGCGCGAGGGCTTGACGAGGAGCGGTTCGAGCACCCCCTTCTCTTTGATAGAGGCCGTGAGGTCTTCCAAATCGCCGATTTCCACGCGCGGCTGTTCGGGGTTCGGGTCAAGCTGGTCTAACGCGATCAGACGGCCAATCGGCGTGGGGTGGTGCGTAGCTAGTTCTTCGACATAATGCGCATCGTGGCGCATCCTGATGCCGGATGGGAGTCCTCTCTTAGACACGACCGATCACCTCATCGCAGAGTTTGGCATACTCGCTCGCGCCGGAAGATTGCGGGGCGAAAGTAAAAATTGACTCCTTATAGGCCGGAGCCTCTTCCAGCCGCACGCTCTTGGTTATCACCGTTTCAAACATCTGTGCGCCGAAGACGCTGCGTATCTGCTCGTGCACTTCTCTGGCCAACGTCGTACGGCGGTCGTGGAGCGTGACGACCACGCCCAGCACGTTGAGTTGCGGATTGGGTCGGGCTTTAACTTTCTCTATGGTTTCGAGCAGGTCGTCCGTCCCTTCCAGGGCGAAATATGAAGACTGTATAGGAATCAAGATATGTGTGGCCGCGACGAGAGCGTTGACCGTAATCAGGCCGAGAGTCGGCGGAGTATCGATCAGTATCACATCGTAGCGCCCGCGCAGAGCCTCCAGACGGTCTTTGAGCCTGAAGGGCGCGTCGAAATCACCAACCAGTTTAGACTCCAGCTTCGCCAGACTTATACGCGCGGGAATAATATCCAAATTCTCTATGCCGGTTTTGTAGATGTAGCCTTCGCTCGACCCGTCTCCGTCGAGCATCAATTCGTAGGCTGATAATTCGACCGTGGCAGGGTCCAGGAAGGAGATGGAGCTATTGCCTTGCGGGTCCATGTCGAGCAGCAGGACGCGCTGCCCCCTGCGCGCGAAAGCTGCCGCTAAGTTGATGGCAGTAGTGGTCTTACCCACTCCGCCCTTCTGATTCGCGATGGCGATAACTAAGTTCAGCTGGCATCTCCTTCGTTAGTATTTGCCCTTGAATGAACTTTCAACAAAGGAAACTACATAGGCAAGTCGCCCGCTTCGCCGATGACATCCGGCCACTCGTCCTCTTCACCCGATCCGGTTTCGTCCGCTTGCTCGCTCGTCAGACTGTGCGACGCCTGTATCACCTCTTCGTTGACGTAAATAGGGCAATCCGCGCGTAAGGCCAGAGCAATGGCGTCGGACGGTCTGGAGTCCAGCATGACAAAGTCGCCGCTGCTGTTTCGCATCTCGATGACTGCGAAAAAGGTATTATCCCTCAGTTCGGTTACGACCACGCGCTCGACGCGCGCCCCCATCTCCACGATCAAATTCCGCAACAAGTCGTGTGTCATCGGACGCTGGGTTGCTATTTTCTCTATTTCCAGAGCGATTGCGTTCGCCTCATATGCCCCCACCCAGATCGGCAGCAAGGTTTCGCTATTGACATCTTTAAGGATAACGATGGGCGTCCCACTGTTAGGGTCCATCATTAAACCTCTAATTTTTACTTCGATTTCCATGCTTCAACCTCACGCAACACCTTAACTCCGGTAAACCCTGATTAACTCGACATCTCCCCGTAGAGGCTATTAGCTTTTCCTTCCTTGACACGAACCCTCACGACTTCCCCCGCGAGATTTGCGTCGCAGGGGAAATTCACCACCTTGTTACAAGTCGAGTGCCCGCTCATATCAAAAACGGACTTCGCGCTCTGACGTTCAACCAGAACCGACAACTCTCTACCCACATAATCCGCGTAAATCTGCTTTTGAATTCCCTTTTGTAATTGCTCCAAAGCGAGAAAACGAGATGTTTTTTCGTTATCGGACACGTCGTCCGCCAGGTTCGCCGCAGGCGTGCCGCGCCTTTCGGAGTATTTGAAAATATATATCGCATCGTAGCGGCAATATTCTACGAGTCTCAAAGTGTCTTCAAAATCTTCCGTAGTTTCGCCGGGGAATCCCACAATAATATCGGTCGTGAGAGCATATCTTCTCCCGGCGTTTTTAATGGAATCGACGCGGGAAATATAATCTGCGGCTTTATGGCCGCGCCGCATGGCTCGCAGTATGCGGTCGCTGCCCGTCTGAGCGGGCAAATGAATCCAATCGCATAGATTCTCGTTTTCATCCATAGCGGAGACGATGTCTGCGTGGAAATCTCTGGGGAAAGAAGTCGTGAACTTGATGCGCGGCATTTTCGTCGCGGCAACGGCACGTAAAAGTCTGGCGAAAGGCGTAGCCCCCTGAAATCCTTCAAGCCCTGCTTCAACTTTCGGCCTGTAACTGTTGACGTTCTGCCCTATAAGTTGAACCTCCTTGTAGCCCGCATCACGCAATCTCTCGACCTCTCGGACGACATCCGATGCCGCTCGACTCTGTTCACGACCACGCGAATATGGAACGATGCAGTAGGAGCAGAACTTATTGCATCCCTCGATTATCGGGACGTAAGCGACATGGGGAGACTGCCGCTCGTTGACGGGAACGTTCCACTCATCCCCGTCCGAGCGCTCACCCAAATCCGACACGCGCTCCTCGCCGCCAAGCGCGCGCGAGATCAACTGCGGGAGACGATCCGTGGCACGCGTCCCCGCGACGATTTGCACGCCCGCAACGCTGTCTAAAAGCGACTCCCCTTCCAACTGTGCGACGCAACCCATGATGCCGATGATAGGTTCGGAAGCGCCCCGTTGCTGCTGCCCTTTTTTAATCTCACCGATTCTATTGAAGACTTTTTGTTCCGCGCGCGCGCGCACCGAGCAAGTGTTGAAGAGTATAACATCGGCGGTTTCGGCCAAGTCTGAAATTTCATAACCGGCAGCGCGCAGCCGCGAGGCAGCCCGCTCCGTGTCTGCAATATTCATTTGACAGCCGAATGTTTCGATATAAACATTGCCCTTCAACATCACTCTTGCTCCCTATGGCCGTGAAGTGTATCAGAAATGCGAAATTGCCGCCGAAATAGTTCCAGCGCTGCGCGCGACTAAGTTTGGCTGCCCTTTTTTCTTTGATTCCTGCTCGATTTTTTTCTCCCCGAAACGGCTGGAGCGTCTCCACTTGCGGTCTTCAACAGCCACTCGGAGGTTTCTCGCGCCGTCGCCACTTCTTGCGAGACTCCCAGCATTCTCGCAATTTCCGCGACTCGATCTTCGTGATCGAGTTCTTTGATCTGCGTGATCGTACGCCCCTCTTCGACGTTTTTGGCGATAGCATAATGATGATCCGCAAACCGCGCAATCTGGGGTTGGTGCGTGACGCATAAAACCTGCTGTGAAGCGGCCAGAGACTTGAGACGCCGCCCCACAGCCTCGGCCACGCGCCCGCCGATGCCTGTGTCCACTTCGTCGAACACCAGCGTCGTCTCGCCGGACAGTTCATCCTGAACCTTAGCCGCGCTACGACAAATCGTTCGTAACGTCAACATTAGGCGCGATAACTCGCCGCCCGAAGCGACGCGCTGGAGAGGCCGCGCAAGCTCTCCCACATTGGCCGACAGGTGGAATTCCACGCGATCCGCGCCGGTCGGAGTCCAATACGCGGGAGAGGCCGCAGGAACGGCTTCGATGTTTTCGACACGCAGTGATTCTTGAAACTGCTTGCCCGGCAAAACATCTCGCTCTACTTTAGCCGTCTCCAACGCCACCGTGAAACGCGCGTTCTCCAACGCCACCTGGCGCAAGTCTTCCATCACGCGTTTTTCAAAATCAGCCACCGCGGCCTTTCGACACGCGGTGAGACGCCCTGCCAAAACTTGATATTCGCGCCGCACCGATTCCAGCCTCGCGTGCAACTCGCTTTGCCTTTCCTCCCAGTTCGTTAACTGGTCGAGCTGCCGCACCAAATCTTCTTTGATCTCTTTAAGATCATTCGTTCCGCGAGCATATTTCCGTTTGAGCCTCTCAAACTCGCTCAACCTATCTTCGACCTCGCTCAGACGCGCCGGCGAATATTCGATCTGTCCACCGTAACTGCGAAGCGTGTCGGCTATGTCGGAGAGAGAGAGCGTGGACTCCTCCAGCGTCTTCAACAGGGGGGAGAAACGTTTGTCAATCGTCTCCAAAGATTGTAAAGCGCGGCGCACGGAGCCGAGGCGCGTGAGCACGCTTTCCTCGCTCTCGTAAAGTTCGTAGTAAGCTCCGGAATTTAATTCGATCAGGCGCTCCGCGTGAGTTAATAATTTTTTCTCTTCAAGCAAATGCTCCTCTTCACCACGCTGCGGGTTGAGGAGGTCAATTTCGGCCACCTGAAACTTCAACAAATCCAGTAGACGTTCTCTCTCAAGGTTATCCCTCGCGATGCCGTTTAGCTCTTCCATCAACTTTCGCCATAATTCATATTGCGCGGAGACCTGACGACGCAGTTCGACGCAACCTGCGAAGTCGTCCAATAAAAGCAGATGTGCCTGCGGAGAAAGAAGCGAGCGCTGCTCACCCTGCCCGTGAATCTCCACCAGAAAGGGTTGTAGTTTTTTCAGTGTAGCCAGCGTCACGACACTGTCGTTGACAAAGATGCGGCTCCGCCCGCCGAGCTGTACTTCCCTGCGAATCGTCAGATATTCGCCGTCCTCGATCTCAACCCCTATCTCACCGAGTTCGGCCCGTACACGACCTTCATTAATTCCTTCAAGCTCAAAGATTCCTTCAACCAGCGCGACGCGCTCGCCTGTACGCACCACATCCGTAAAAGCGCGCGCCCCGAGCAGAAGACCTAACGCATCCACTATGATAGATTTACCTGCCCCCGTCTCACCCGTTAGCACATTGAGGCCCGGATAAAAATCTACGCTCAGGAGGCGAATGACGGCAAAATTAGTTATGTTAAGGAACTTCAACATAATCCAAAGCATCCACTTACGTTTTACTTTTAATGTAAAATCTCAACTATCATCTCTTAATTTGCTAAACCCTTGACCGGAACTAGCCCTCTAGGTAGTATACTCCAGCGATTTCTCATTTCCCCGCATAGGAAAGGACACTTTACATGTCTTTCAACAAGATTACCCTGGTCGGCAACCTCGGGCGCGACCCGGAGCTACGTTACACTCCTCAAGGAACTCCGGTTTGCAGTTTTACGCTCGCCACGAACGAAAAGCGTAAAGATCGCGCCGGTGAAAATCAGGATGTTACAACATGGTTCCGCGTGACGCTATGGGGGCGGCAGGCCGAAACCGCATCTCAGTATTTAACCAAGGGGCGTCCGATTTACATCGAGGGGAGATTGCGCGTCGAAGATTGGACGGACAAGGACGGCAGGCAGAGATACACGCTTGAAGTCCATGCGACGGACATGCAATTCATAGGCGGAAGAGGTGAGGAGGGTGCAGGCGGGTCTTCTGGCGCACGCCCCGAGGCTTCCACGAACGTTAAAACCGACGCATCCGGTGGCGGCGAAGATATATCCGACGACGATATTCCGTTCTAAGGGGAGATGTCGGCGCGCCGACATGTCATCTTGAAAACTTATTAATCTTGCTCAGTTTCGCTCTCTCACTCTCCGATTGCGCGTAGTTTGGCGTAACGACGTGCTTGCAGTTCATTTGAAGGAATCGATTTTAATGACTCTAAGCTTTTCCAGAGAGCTTGATCCAAGAGCTTGGCGGCCTCTATGGGAGCGGTGTGTGCCCCCGTCGGCGGCTCGCTCACAATCTCGTCCACGATCCCTAAACGTTTCAAATCGAAAGCTGTAAGACCCAGAGACTCGGCTGCCAGAGGGGCCTGCGCCGCGTCCTTCCATAAAATTGCCGCGCACCCTTCGGGTGAAATAACCGAGTAGATGGCATTTTCGAGCATCAACACACGGTCGCCCACGCCGATTCCGAGAGCGCCTCCCGACCCGCCTTCGCCTATTATCGTAACGATCACGCGCACGTCCAGCTTAGCCATTTCCAGTAAATTATTGGCGATGGCCTCGGCCTGCCCACGCTCTTCGGCATCGATTCCCGGATAAGCGCCCGGCGTGTCGATAAAAGAGAAGACCGGACGATTGAATTTTTCCGCCAGACTCATCACGCGCATGGCTTTCCGGTAGCCCTCCGGTTTAGGCATACCGAAATTTCGATGGCGGCGTTGCTTGGTATCACGCCCCTTTTGTTGACCAATTATCCCGACTTGCAGGTCATGAAAGCGCGCAAAACCACAAACCATCGCCGGGTCATCCGCGAACCGCCGGTCACCCTTGAGTTCGACGAAATCCTCGAAGAGCATCTCTATGAAATCAAGCGTATAGGGACGCTCCGGATGGCGCGCCAGCTTAACCCTCTCAAATGCGTTCAGTTCTTTGTCTTGCATCTGCTCTATTCCGCCTCAAAAATTGTTCCTCGTTTGCATCTAACCCCCAAAAACCCTATCGCCCGCTATTTTTAATGAACAATCCGCACATTGAGGGTTTTAATCATTTCCCACCGGTACGAGTGTAGCATTATTATCTTCGCCAACTAATTCCTGCGGCACGATCTCTGCCCGCACAATTCAAAGCTCCAAGCATCTGCTTAATACGTTATTAAGCAGATGCTTATCAGCAATCCGTTCTATTTCATTCCCATTCTATGGTGCTCGGCGGCTTCGAGCTAATATCGTAAACAACGCGATTAATGCCGCGCACTTCCGATACCAGCCTCGTCGAAATCCTTGACAGCAGGTCGTGCGGCAAGCGTGCCCAGTCAGCGGTCATCCCGTCTACGCTGGTGACGGCACGGATGGCGACCACGCGCTCGTATGTACGAAAGTCCCCCATCACCCCGACTGTGGAGATGGGCAGCAGCACGGGAAAAGCCTGCCAGACGGAATCATACGCTGAGGCGAGTTTCAACTCTTCTTCCAGAATGCGGTCGGCAGCCCTTAAAACTTGCAGCCGCTCTTCGGTGATTTCCCCTATGATGCGTACGGCAAGGCCGGGGCCGGGGAAAGGATGTCGATTAAGGATTTCTTGCGGCACTTGCAAGCGGCTTCCGATGATCCTGACCTCATCCTTGAATAATTCTCTGAGCGGTTCGATTAGACGCAGGCGCATGCGCTCGGGCAATCCGCCCACGTTATGATGGCTTTTAATCACGGCGGAAGGGCCGAGAACCGACACAGACTCTATAACGTCCGGATAGAGCGTCCCCTGTACGAGATAATCAACGCTCCCGACGCGCGCGGCTTCTTCCTCAAAAATCTCTATGAAGATATGTCCTATGATACGACGTTTCTGCTCCGGGTCTGTCACACCCTCCAAAGCCTGCAAAAACCTCTCGGCGGCGCGGACACCCCTGACATTCAACCTCATTTGTTGCTCGAACAGGTTACAGGTTGACTCAAATTCGCCCTCCCTGAGCAGCCCCGTATCCACGAAGATGCAGACCTGACGCTCGCCGATTGCCTGATGCACCAGAGCCGCCGCGACGGTCGAGTCCACTCCGCCCGACAGCCCGCAGATCACTTTTCCCTCCCCCACTTCCGTACGAATCTTTTGGACTTGTTCGTCAATAATAGCTCCGGGCGACCAATCCGCGCGCGCCTGGCAGATGGCCAGAACAAAATTACTCAGCACCTGCGCGCCGAGAGGCGTGTGGACGACTTCCGGGTGGAATTGAACCCCGTATATGCACCTGCTTAAACTCTCGAATGCATTAAGCGCCCCGCTTGTTACCGCCGTCGGACGGAAACCGTCCGGCATGCGCGTCACATAGTCGCCGTGGCTGAGCCAGACATCGATTTCTGCGGGTAGCCCTGCGAACAGAGGGCTCTCCGCCTCGACTATCGTTAATCTGGCGTAGCCGTATTCTCTATTTTGCGAGGGACTGACCTCGCCCCCCAGTTCGACCGCTAATAACTGTAGGCCGTAACAAATTCCCAGCAGCGGACAATTAAGTTTATCAATAAATCCTCCGGTCAATTTCGGTGACTCTCCGTCATAGACGGACGACGGGCCGCCGGAAAGAATAATCCCCTTCGGCTGTAGAGATTCGATTTTTTCCAGAGGGGTGTTGAAGGGCAGGATTTCACAATAGACGCCTGCGTCGCGTATGCGCCGCGCGATCAGTTGGGTGTATTGCGAGCCGAAATCAAGTATAAGTATCAAATCATGCTTTATCGTTTCCACTTGAGCGTCATCCTCCGCGAGGTCGGCAACGCACGGGGCGTTGATAGGTTTTCAGAAAGTTTGAATGCTAAGATAAATAGCATCATAACAGTACATTTCAAAAGTTCGGTTGATTTTATCATTTGAGGCAAAATGCGCGAGTCCAAACGAAATAATATTCAGCAAAACATTTTGCGAATCCTCAAGCTCCTGTCCTTAATTCTTTTCTCCTCTACCACATGGGGACAGGCGGCTCCCTTCCCTGTCGAGCGGGCCGTCGATGATTTTATTTTCTCCGCCCCGCTCGCGGTTCGCTGGCAGTTCGAATCCAACAATATTATCGGTCTCTCGCCGACTTCTCATAACGGCTACATCTATTTACTTCTCTCAGCCGGTGAGATTGTTTCTCTAAAGGCGACGGACGGTCAACTCCTGTGGAAGACGGAGATCGGGGGAGATTTCTCTGCCTCTCCGACTGCGGACGAGCGTGGCGTCTATTTAGCGTCAAAAACGTCCGATGCCGGAAACTCTCTGACAATTTTACGCTCCACAGGAGCCATTCGTGCGTTGAGCCAGAGTACGGGGATCACTCTGTGGATGAGGACTTTGCATTTCCCCATCCAGGGAGGACTCGTTTCGTCCGCTACGAAGTTGTTCGGGGGTTCGGCGGATGGGCGCATCTATGCTTTCAATAAGGGGACAGGGGAGATTCTCTGGATCGTACAACACACCAGCGCCTTCTCTTCCCACCCCGTAATTCACAACCAACGATTGTACATCGGCAGCGAAGACGGAACCCTCCTCGCCGTCGATGAAGCATCAGGCGCAATCCTCTGGCGTTATCGGACGCGCGGCGCGTTGCGCGGCCCTATCGCCGTCAGTGCTAACACCATATTTTTCGGATCAGCCGACGGCTACGTTTACGCTTTTAACGAGATCAGCGGTCGCCTTCTGTGGCGACGGCGAACGGGTGCCGCCGTGCAAGCAGTGGTGCTGACCGACAGCGGGATCATAGCCACCTCGTTGGATAATTTCGTCTACCTGCTTTCCCCGCGCAGGGGTGAGTTGTTATGGAAGCGGCAATTGGCCGGACGCATCGCAGCCCTCCCTCTGACGGATGCCAGAAGCGCGCTCTTCGCCCCGCTCGGGGGCGACGCCGCCATCGTGCTCTCTTTGCGCGACGGCAAACAGGTAAACACCCTGCCTGTCGGTGAAGACGGCAACACTTCGGCCACCTCCCTGCTCGTGGGCAATCTTTTATTGATTCCTACGCGCCACGGCCTGTTGGCCTTTGCCCCGTCTTCACCGGATGCCAAGCCGTAATTTAACCCATGCCCGGACGGGCTATAACGACTCGCTTATTTAATTTTCGTATAACCCGTCGGGTGTGCGGAAATTTAGTGTTGAGTTGTGCCCCTGTGACGGAACAGACCGGCGAGTCGCACCAGCAGCCCGTAGATGATGTAGGCTCCGACCATGAAGACGAGTACGTAGCGGGAGTAGAGCCAGACCAGCATCCCCACGGCGGCGATCGCGAGAACGGCCAGACGCGTGCTGCGCTTTCCTACGCCGACGGTTTTGAAGCTCGTATAACGTACAGTGCTCACCATCAGCACCGAAAGCAGCGCAATCGCGCCCATCAACAGCCCGCTATAAATCCCGCCCATCTCGACACCGTGAAGCGAAAGCGGAGCGGGCGCGAAATGTACGAGCGCGGCGATGAAGCCTCCGGCCATGGGGATCGGCAGGCCGACGAAGTTTTTCTTGTCAACTTTGATCGCGCCTTCGGCGAGCACGCGCGGGCGCGTCGCCTGCACGTTGAATCGTGCCAGACGGAATGCCCCGCAGATGAGAAACATGAAAGAGAGAAACCAGCCCAGCTTGTGCGCGTTGCTCCCGTCGGCGAAGGCGGAGCCGTAGCCCCATGCGTAGGCGAGCACGGCGGGCGCGATGCCGAACGTCACCACGTCCGCGATTGAATCTAGTTGGACGCCGATCTCCGTAGTAGTTTTCGTCATCCTCGCGATGCGCCCGTCGAGCGCGTCAAAAACCACAGCCCAGCCGATTGCCAGCGATGCGCTGTCGAAGTGAGATTTGGCTTGTAACAGTTCCGCCTCGGTCCCGCCTTCGACTAACTGGAAACCGCGCAGCGCGCCCATCACGGCGAAATATCCCATGCCGATATTCGCCGCAGTGAACGCCGAAGGGATCACGTAGAGTCCCTTGCGTATGCCGCGTCGCTCCTGCACGGGGGCCGTAGCAGCCGCGTCTGAGGTCTCCGTTCGCGCCGTGCTCATCTTCGCAGCCTCCCGATAATACTGACGCCGCCGCGCACGCGCTCGCCGACCTGCACGGAGACATCAACCTCCGGCGGCATCACCAGATCGGTGCGCGAGCTAAATTTAATCAGGCCGAATCGCTCTCCCAAATTGACCTTTTCGCCTTTGCGCTTCCAGCACACGATGCGGCGCGCGAGCACGCCCGCGATCTGTTTACACACGACGGTCATACGCTCGCCCTGAATGGTCAGGGCGTTCTGCTCGTTGACCACGCTCGCCTCTTCGCGCGTGGCGATCATGAAGCGACCCTTCGTGTAGGACACGTCGGTGATCTCGCCTGCGATGGGCGCGCGGTTGACGTGCACGTCGAAGACGGACAGGAAAATACTCACGACTTTCGGCGACTGCGGATCGTCCGGCATCAACTGTGCAACCCTCGTGACACGACCGTCGGCGGGCGAGACGATGATGTCCTGCTCCGTGAGCGGCGCGCGTTCGGGGTCGCGGAAGAAGTAGGCCATGAAAAGCGCGAGCAGCAGGAGCGGCACGGCGACGTACCAGTAGCCCGTGAGGGCCGCCAGGAGCGCCGCCGCGAGCGGAACTAAAACAAAGGGGATGCCGTCTCGAATCACGTGTCCGTCCAGTTCTTGTCGTCGCCCTCGCGGGGAGATGTGAGAAAGGGGACGCGCGTGGTTCTCATCTGCGGCGTCCCCTTATCCTTAGCTGTCGAATCTGTCTGTGAATTTGCGCGCCATGTGTGCCTGACGACTCAGTGCGCGGATTCTTCTTTTTTCTGGTAGCGGAGCATGATCTCTTGCATCTGATCTTTAACGGCCAGCTTCTTCTTCTTCAAGGTGATCTCTTCCAACTGCTCTTCGTCGTTCGGGTAAGCGAGGGAAGTGAGTTCGCTGAGGCGCGCTTCGTAACGCCCGTGCTCGCGCGCCAGTTCGCGAAATTCCGGGTCGTTCATAATCAATTCTTCTCTCAAGCTGTCCGTGTTGGTCAGTTCCATTCGGGGAAGCCTCCTTTGTGGCAGATGCTTTCTGCGGTGGTGTGAACAAGTCGCGTCCGAGACAACTGTTTGATGCCCTTCGCGCGTTTATGATTTCAATGGGAAAATGGTAGCTAAAAAACGCGCTTGAATCAAGTCAGAGGTTTGAGCACGGCGTTCATCAAGAGCGCGTCCTCCGGCGGGTCGCGGTAATACTGCCGACGCCTGCCCGCCACTTCAAAACCGTAGCGGCGGTAGAGCGACTGCGCCGCGATATTCCCCGCACGCACTTCGAGTATGGCCGTCAGCGCGCCTTGCCGTCTGGCCTGCTCGACGGCGACTTTCATCAACGCACGTCCGATGCCGCGCCGACGCGCGTTTTCATGCACGCCGATGTTGTTGATGTGCAACTCGCGTGCGGCGACGCGCGCGCTCAGGAAACCGTAGAGCGTATGTCCCGTGAGTTGACAGGCGCGCGTGCGTCGCGCCACGAGCATGATCGCTTCGGGGCGCAACAGTTCGCCGTGATACGAATCCCATCCCCAAAGGCTGAGGCGGCACGCCTCCTCGATCTCTACGACCTCCAGTAGATCGTGTGCCGTCATCGGTTCAATTTGAAAATCGCAATGTTGAGGTTCGGTGGCCAGTTCTACACGCGACATCTCTCGTTCAACTCCGCATCTGACAAACGCACGTAGAGCGCCTGCAAATCTTCCGCGCCCCGCGTGCTTCCCTGCCGGTAATTTAGTAATGCCAGCGCCGCAATCTGCGCCGCGTATGACTCGGACGGCTCGGCCAGCGTCCACTGAATTTCGTTATCCGACGCCACGACATTCTCTACATCATCAAGCACAGTGTCGTCACGCCAGACGATTCCCTGCTCGTTTGCGAACTCGCGTAGCGTTGCGACGTGCGCGTGCGCTCCTGTTCCAGCCCATTTTATGTCGCCGCCCCACCGCACGGCCTTCTCCAGGAGCGTCGCGGGACTCAAATGGAAAGGCTCGCTCAATTCTTCGACCGCGCCCGAGTCGCCGACCGAAAGCAACTGCGCGAAGACCTCACCGCGACCCGCAGGCAAAGAAGCCAGGACGCGTTGTGGCGTGCGCGCGCAAGCGGCGGCGATTGCGTGCAGCGTCGGCACACCTGCGACAGGCCGGTTCAAAGTTGAAGCGAAAGCCTTGATGGTCGCAATTCCCGATCTCAGACCTGTAAAACTGCCCGGCCCCCGTGCGACCGCAAAAAGTTCGATGTCGCCGAGTCGCGCATCTGCCGCGGACAGAGCTTCGTCGATGTCCTGCAACACGCTCGCGGTGTTTTCCCTCTGCACGCGCCCGCGCGTGTGCGCGAGGACGCGTTCGCCCCGCACGACCGCGACGCTTCTCACTTCGGTCGCAGTGTCGAGGCTGAGTATGAGCGGCGCGCGGTCTGAGTTCGTCAATTGTTCATACGACGCCGCGTCTTGCGTTCGCGCGGTCTGACTTTCGCTTCTCAAGTTTGACATGCACAGGTATGCCGCGCGATTATAGGCGCGGCTTTCAATTCAAGCAAACAAGTTGGCTCGCAGTTGAGCTTTTTCACTCGGTTGTACTGATGAGTGTCCGCATAGGGATTCTGACCGCGGGCGGCGATTGCCCCGGTCTCAACGCTGTCATACGTGCCGTCGTGCGCCGCGCACTGGTCGAAGACGCGCAGGTCTTCGGCATCAAGAACGGCTGGCGCGGACTCATCGAAGACGACATCGTGCCTCTCACGCGCCGCTCGGTCTCCGGCATTCTCCCGCGCGGCGGCACGATTCTCGGCACGTCTCGTACCAACCCGTTCGACGAAGCCAACTATCTCGAACGCATCCGGCACACTTGGGAGCAGCACCGGCTCGGCGCGCTCATCGTCGTCGGCGGCGACGGGACGTTGCGCACCGCGCGCGACATGTGGCGCGAACACAACTACCCTATCGTCGGCATCCCCAAGACCATTGACAACGACGTGGGCGGGACGGATTTCACTTTCGGATTCGACACCGCCGTCAGCGTCGTGACGGACGCTATCGACCGCCTGCATTCGACCGCCGAATCACACCACCGCGTCATGGTCGTCGAGGTGATGGGGCGGCATACGGGCTGGATCGCGGCCTACGGCGGCATCGCCGGAGGCGCGGATGTCGTGCTCGTCCCCGAACACCCGTTCAAGCTCTCGCGCGTCTGCGATTTCCTGCGCCATCGCGCGGCGCAAGGAGGCGCGTTTTCGATCATCGTCGTCGCGGAAGACGCGCGCCCAGTGCCGGAAGAAAATTTTCTGAGTGATGAAGAATGCCAGCAGGTTTACCAGCAGGGGCGTCTCGGCGGGATCGGCCATGTGCTCGCGCGAGAGATAGAACGCGTCTCCGGTTTTGAAACGCGCGTCACGCAACTCGGCTACGTACAGCGCGGCGGTTCGCCCACAGCTTTCGACCGCGTGCTCGCCACGCGCTTCGGCATCAAGGCTTACGAAATGGTCGTCGCCGCCGAATGGGGGCACATGACGGCGCTGCACGGCAAACGCGTCGTCAGTTATCCGCTCGACGAAGCCCTGCGCGAAGTTAAGAAATTGAGCGATGAGATTTATCAAGTGGCCGAACTGTTCTTCGGCTGAGTCGGCGAGATGCGCTTGACCTGTGCGCCGCTCGCATGTGCCATACAAGTTTCTGCGAAAAACGTTTGGAGTGTTTTGGTCGGATGAAAATCTGCCGTACATGCAGGCGTTGTTACGAAGACACGGACGAGTCCTGTGAGGTCGCGGGACACGGGGGGTTGTCGCACGCGCGCCCCGGCCCGCGCCTCATCGGGGAGAAGTATCGTCTGGACCGGCTGCTCGGTCGCGGCGGCATGGGCGCGGTCTACGCGGGCATGCACGTCGAACTCGAACGCCCCATCGCCGTCAAGATGCTCCTGCCCGATTCGGTCTCCGACCCGCAGGCGCTCGAACGCTTTCGCCGCGAAGCGCGCGCCGCCGCACGACTCAATCACCCGAACGTCGCCAACACTTACGACTACGGCGCGCTCGCAGACGGCGAGGCTTATCTCGTCATGGAATTGCTCGACGGGCAGACGCTGCGCGAGTATCTGAACGCCGACGGCAGCCTCCCCGTCAAACTCGCCGTAGAGATCGCGTGTCAGGTGGCCGACGGCATCGGCGCGGCGCATCATTCCGAGATCGTCCACCGCGATTTGAAGCCGTCGAACATCATTCTCACGCGCGACCATCGAGGCGAACTCCAAGCCAAGGTCGTTGACTTCGGCATCGCGCGTTTGTTGGAGCAGACGACGACGAGCGGCGACCCGCTCACCGCCGCCGGAGCGCTCATCGGCACGCCGCGCTACATGTCGCCCGAACAGTGTGCCGGTCATGATTCCGACGCGCGTTCGGACGTGTATAGTCTCGCCGTCATCCTCTTCGAGATGCTCGCCGGTCGCCCCCCTTTCGACGCGCCCTCGGCCACCGCTATCGCCCTCAAGCACGTGCGCGAGACGCCGCCGGACATATGCGAACTGCGCCCCGATGCGCCGCCCGCTCTCGCCCGGCTCGTCGCCGAGTCGCTCGCCAAAGAGCCTTCCGCGCGCCCGCAAACCGCCAACGAGTTCGCTTTCAGGCTGCAAGAGATCGGCCTCGCGCTTGAACCGGACGACGACGCGCCCCTCGTCCTGCACGTTTCCACGGACGAAAAATTCACGACGACCGCACAGTTGAGTGTGGCAGCACAAACGGGCGAGGCGCATGCGGACGTGTTTACGCGCCAGCCGTCGAGCGCAGCCCCACCCACGGAACTTCACGCTGAGGAGAAACAAACCGAACGCGCCGGCGAGCCGACTTTCGACGACCCTGTATTATCACTTGAGGATGACCCTGCGCCGCTTCCAGGCGACCCGGCGCAGC
>DATHBB010000130.1:0-6960 GCA_035296385.1 Pyrinomonadaceae bacterium
GCGGTTCGGTGTTGTCCACGCGGTGCGCGACGGGACGTACGGTGCGCAGGTAAGCGAAGAGGCTTTTCAGGTCTTCATCCGTCATGTTGCGGTAAGCCCACCAGGGCATGTGCGGGCTGAGCTTGCGCCCGCGCACGTAGCCCGTGCGCATCGCTTCGAGGAAGAGCGGCTCGTCGTAGTAGGAGATGCCGGACGGGTCGGGCGTCAGATTCGAGCTGGCAACTTTGCCGCCCGTTTGCAAGGTGCTGCCGCCAGCGAGTTCCATCCCCCGGATCGCGCGACCGCGCACGGTGGGCGTGTGGCAGTCGAAGCAGCCGCCGATGTTGGCGAGGTACGCGCCGCGACGTGCGGGCGTCGAAGCGTCGGGCGGAGCGACGGGCGCATAGAGAGGTTGGGGAATGTTGTTGATGATGCGCGAGAGCGGGAAGGAGATGCGCGTCGTGCCGTGCGGCTCGCTCCTGACGGGTTCGACCGTGCGCAGGTAGGCGACGACGGAAGCCAAATCTTCGTCCGACATGTGACGGTAGAACGTGTAGGGCATGGCGGGAAAGAGCGCGCGCCCGTCGCGCCCGATACCCTCGCGTATGGCGCGCGCCAGTTCGTCGTCGGTCCACGCGCCGACGCCCGTTTCGCGGTCGGGCGTGATGTTCGGCGCGACGAGGCTCAGGTCTGCGTCGTTGACCATGAGTTGACCGCCGCCCAGTTTGCCGACGAGCGCGGGCGCGGGCTGAGCCGTCAGATCGTATTTTGAATGGCAGTCGAAACAGCCGACGACGCCGTGCACGAGGTAACGCCCGCGCGCGAGGCGTTCGGGCGTCGCGTCGAATTTGCGTCCGGTCGCGGCGCGCGCCTTCGGGCCGACGAAGGGACGCCAGCCGATTGTGAACGTGATGCCCGCCGCGACGAGCGCGACGAGCGTGAGCGCCGCGACGAGCGCCAGACGGGCGGGGTGTTTCAAACGGAGTGCGGCCATACGTGTTTACTCCGGAGTACTGTCGAACCAGAAGACGGGCGCGGGCAGTTGCGACCGAAAGGCAGAGACTTGTCAACGGAGACGCACGCTGCGCCCGCAGACGATAAGCCCTCTTCGTCGGGCTATGCGAACTATGCGAACGTGCGGCGGAACAGTTTGATCATATCGCCGAAGGCGGCGTCGGTCGCTTCGGGGTCGTAGCGCGCGCCCTCGTCGCGCATGAAGGCGTGCTCCGCAGGATAGAGTTTGAACGCGTAGTTCACCTTCGCTTCCTTGAGCGCGCGTTCAATCTTCTCGCGTCCTTCTTCCGGCACATGCGGGTCGAGCGTGCCGAAGACCATCAACAACTCGCCGCGAATCTCGGACGCGCGTTCGAGCGAACCGGCGTCGGCGTCCTTGCCGAGTTTGCCGTTGTGAATCCCCGTTCCGTAGAAGCAGGCGGTTGCGCGCACGTCCGCGTGGAGCGCGGCGCGGAAGGCGAGGTGGCCGCCGAGACAGAAACCGGCTGCGCCGAGTTTGCCCTGTGCAACGCGCGGGTGCGCGGCGAGATAGTCGAGCGCGGCGCGGCAGTCTGCGTCGAAGTCTGCGACGCGGGTTTGCGCCGCGCCTTCGAGTCCGCGCGTGCGTCCCGCGTCGTCGAAGGGGATGACCGTGCCCAAAGGTTCGTGGCGGTGATAAATTTCGGGCGCGGCGACGACGAAGCCGTAGCCCGCGAGTCGCTGCGTCGCGCGCAGCATCGGCCCCGTCAGTTGGAAGATGTCCGAGTAGAAAACTATGCCCGCATACGCGCCCTCCGCTTTCGGTGCGGCGACGAGCATGCGCATCGGGCTGCCGTCAACATCAATGTCAACATATTCGGTCGTGATGATCATTTGTCTCACCTCTGACGCTTAGACGTGTCGTTGTTGTAAGTCTGCGGTGTTAGCGAACTGCGGCGGGCGGCGGTGTTTGGTGGCCTGTTCGTAGGCATAGGCCAGACGTATGAGCACGGGTTCGCTGTAGGCCCTGCCGAAGAAGGAGATGCCAACGGGCAGGCCGTAGACGTGACCCGCGGGGACGCTGATGTTCGGATAACCGGCGACTGCGGCGGGCGTGGAACTCCCGCCCGTGTAGTGGTCGCCATTGACGAGATCGGTCGTCCACGGCGGCCCACCGGTAGGCGCGATGATGGCGTCGAGGCGATGCTTCGTCATCGCGGCGTCGATGCCGCCCGCGCGCGAGAGGCGGTGGTTTTTGGCGAGCGCGGCAAGATATGGCTTGCTCGTGAGCGCACCCTTCGCTTGCGCCTTGATGAAAATCTCCTGGCCGAAGTAGGGCATCTCGCGCTCGCGGTTGCGCTCGTTGAACTCTATCAATTCCTTGAGCGAGCGCGGCACGCTCCCGCCGCGCTCCGCGAGATACTTGTTGAGATCGGCCTTGAACTCGTAGAGCAACACTTCAAACTCCGAGTCGTCGTACTTGCCGTGCGACGGCAGATCAGCCGGATCAACAATCGTCGCGCCCGCGCGCTTGATGGCGTCAATCGCATCCGTCATCAACTTGTCAACCTTGTCGCTGAAGCCGAAGAACTTGCGCGCCACGCCGATGCGCGCGCCGCGCAAACCTGCGGGGTCGAGGAAGCGCGTGTAGTCGGCGTGCGACTTGCCGCGACTCGTTTGCGTCGCGCGGTCGCGCGGGTCGATGCCGGTGAGCGCATTTAAGACCAGCGCCGCGTCTGCGACGGTGCGCGTCATCGGCCCGGCGGTGTCCTGGCTGTGCGCGATAGGGATGATGCCGGAGCGGCTGACGAGGCCGAGCGTGGGCTTTATGCCGACGAGCGAACACGCCGACGCGGGACAGACGATTGAGCCGTCCGTCTCCGTGCCGATGGCGGCGGCGGCGAAGTTCGCGGCGACGGCGACGCCCGAACCGGAACTCGACCCGCAAGGGTTTCGATCAATCGCGTAAGGATTGCGCGTCTGCCCGCCGCGCCCGCTCCAGCCGCTCGTCGAATGCGTCGAACGAAAATTCGCCCACTCGCTCAAATTCGTCTTGCCTAAGATTACCGCGCCCGCCGCGCGCAGTCGTTCGGCGACGAAGGCGTCGCGCGGCGCGGGTTGGCCGACGAGCGCGAGCGAACCGGCGGTGGTTTGCATACGGTCGGCGGTGTCGATGTTGTCTTTGAGCAGGATGGGGATGCCGTGCAAAGGCGAGCGCGCGCCGCGCGTTTTGCGTTCGCGGTCGAGTTCCGAGGCGATGGAGAGCGCGTCGGGGTTGAGTTCGATGACGGAGTTGAGCGACGCGCCTTTGCGATCATACTTCTCTATGCGCTCGATGTACTTCTCCGCGATCTCGCGCGCAGACCATTTGCCGCCGCGCATCCCTTCCTGCAAACGCGCGATGGTCGCCTCTTCGAGTTCAAAAGAGTCTGCGGACGACTCAAGCGCGAAGCCTTCGCGCGTTCGTGCGCGTACAGTCTGCATCGCCAGTACTGCGACGGCGACGACGCCGCACGTGAGGCTCGCTTCGAGAAACTTTCTGCGGTCGATGTTCGATCTCCGCTCCGCTTTTTTACTGTGGCTCAAGGCTCTCTCCTCCCGCGCGACGTTGGATAATGTCTGTTTAGAAAATGAATTGGCCGGTGCAGCTTGAAGGCGTCTGTCTGGCTGAAGACGGCGTCGGACGGACGAGAATATATCTTCTGGACGCGACACATCGCAACTAACTTCTCATCGCACACCGCTCCGGCGCGCGACGTTTGGCAACCGGAAACGGCAGGCGCGGCAACTAAGGTGCGACGGGCTGTGAACTAATTTCGGATTAACTCGCAAGGCAAGTCGCCGCGCCGCGTTCAATCTTCAAGCAGCCCGACCCTCGCAGGTTGTGTATCTTGACAACGATGGAGGCGTGCCCTACTTTGTGCGCGGTCATCGCGCACATCGATGCGAACGTTCACCTAATCCGCAAGCCGTCTCCAACGCGCAAAAACTTGTGCCTTGCAGGTTCCTCGCCGCCCTAACACCGAACCCGCGCCGTCCGAGTTCTATTAAAAGATCGGCGACCAAACGCCTACTCTGAAAAGGATCATCGAGCATGAAATTACGACTTTGCAGTTTGGCTCTCGCGTTCGTCGCGTTCGCGCCCCTGACCGCTTTCGCAGACATCCCCGCTCCCGAACACAGGCAGCCGAGAACTACGCAAACCACGAAGCGCCCGCTGCCGCCCGCGCGCATGTTGATCGAATCACGCAAGGACGCTACGGAAGCACGCCTTCAAATTTCGCAGAGCGTGCTGCGCGAACTGCGCGCGGAGATCGAGGCAGGCGGCGCTTCTGATATAGCAGGCTCGACAACTACGCTCAGTCAGACGCAGACGATCATCGCGGGCGTCTTCCTGTCGTTGTCGCTCGCCTTCGCGGGCGTCTTCATCGCGCGTTCGCGTTCACGCATGACGAAGCAGGTGGCCGCAGGCGCGCTCGTCGTCGTGGCCTTCGCGGGCACGCTCGCGTTCAAGGCTTTCGCCAACGCGAGGCCGTTCGAGCCGCGACTCGTTGACGCGGGTTCTCTGCCGCGCGCCACGACGCCGGAGACGGAACTCAACGGCGTCGTCAGGATCGAGATCGTGCCTGAGGGACGCGTGATCAAGTTGATCGTTCCGGCGACGGACGGAGGCAGCAGGTAAAGGAAGTGGAACGAGCGGCAGACATCGCAGGATTGAAACTCGGCGCGGCGGCGCGCGCACGACGTTTGAAAAGAGGCGGCGTTAGCAACAGCCGCGCGTCGGCGGGGACGTTTGCCGTCATCGCGCTGGCCGTCGTCTCGGCATCGGCGCTCTTCGCGGGCTGGATGCCGCTCGGCGCTTCCGTCGTCACGGTCTTCCTCTTTGCGGGGCCGCACAACTGGTTCGAGTTGCGTTATTTTATCGCGCGGCTCCCTGCGCGTCTGGGTCGTTCGCGTAACTTCTTCATCGCGGCCTTTGCGGGCATCGCTTCACTGCTCGCTACCTACACCGCGCTGCCGTACATTGCGCAAGCGTTCGTGTGGGGCGGCGACGAGTGGACGCTCGCCGTCGGCGTCTGGAACAGCCTGTTGATCTTCTGGCTCGCCGCGCTCGTGTGGATGCGCGGGCGGCAGTCGTCGCGGCGTGATTGGTCCTGGTGCTTCGCGGCGGCGTGCGCGCTGCTTGCCGCGAACTGGCTCTCGCCGCAAATGTTCAGCCTCGGCCTCGTCTACCTGCACCCGCTCGTCGCGCTCTGGTTTCTCGACCGCCACCTCAAACGCACGCGGCACGCGCACGCGTGGCGGCGCGCTTATCATCTCGTTTTGCTCACGCTCCCCTTATTCGTCGGCCTGCTCTGGTGGCAACTCGCGTCCGCGCCCGCGCTCGACGGCGCGGACGCCCTGACCGCTCGCATCACGCGCCACGCCGGATCGGATATTTTGCGAAACACTTCCAGCCATCTGCTCGTCGCAACGCACGTCTTCCTCGAAACGATTCACTACGGCGTGTGGCTGCTCGCGTTGCCGCTTGTCGGCGCAGGAAGCGGGAGCGCGTCGCGGTGGTGGCGCGTCGGGTCTCTGCCGCTCGCGAGTAACAGGCGGCGCGTCTGGCCGCGTCTGATTCGCACGCTGCTCGTCCTGTCTTCGTTCTGTGTCGTGCTGCTCTGGCTCGCCTTCATCGCCGACTACCCGACGACGCGCGACCTCTATTTCACGCTCGCGATGGCGCACGTCCTCGCCGAAGCGCCGTTCCTCTTGCGGATGCTCTGACGAAAGTGGACATGCGCGCCGATCAACTCTGGTGGTTTCTGCCCGTCGGCTATCTCTTCACGGTCGCGATAGAAACGCCGTTCCTCGTCTATGGCCTCTCCGCGCGCCACCCGCTGCGCCGCAAATTCTTCTCCGGCCTGTGGCTCACCGCCTGCACTTATCCGATCGTCGTGCTCGTGCTGCCGCTCCTGTTCGGCAACTCTTCGCGGTTCGCTTATCTCGCGACGGCGGAGACGTTCGCGCCCCTCGCCGAGTGCGCGCTCTTCCGGTTGACCTTCGGCGCGGGAGACGAACGGGGGCGCGCGTCCGTGTGGCGCGACTTCGCCGCGATCACGGCGGCGAACCTCGCCTCGTTCGCGCTCGGCGAGTTGTTGAATTTGTACGACTGGTTCGGTGTGATAGGCTAAAATTCAACAACTCAACGCGCGGCTATGAAGTCCGCAAAACTTTGCGGCTCCGAAGTCCGCAAAACTTTAAGGCCACGTGCGCGGTCGAGACCAAACGAGGAAATCAAACGATGAAAATAGCGCAGACGATCTTGCTATTCGTGCTCGTCGCCGTCGCCGCGACGCCGCGTGCGGGCGCACAGCAGACGACGAACGCCGCGCGTGCGACAGCCGACACGATTTCGACGCGCGAGATGGATCGCATCAACTGGATGGAGTTTCGCGAGCACGTTCCCGCGCGCATCCGGACCGTGCTGCTGCCGACTGGCACGCTCGAACCGCACGGCGTCGTCAACAACGGCGCGGACAACACCGCGCCGCTCGCCATTGCGCGCCGCATTGCACAACGCACGAACTCGATGATCGCGCCCGTCCTGCCCTACGGCATGACCGGAAGCATGGAGGCGTACCCGGGCGCGTTTCAGATCACGGAGGCGGCCTATCGCCCGTTCGTCAAACAAATTTTGGAAGGACTCGCGAAGAACGGCTTCCGCAACATCGTCATCATCAACGGGCACGGCGGCGGGCAGACCGCCGTGTTAACTTCGGTCGCGGCGGAAGTCGCGTCCGAACGCAAAGTGCGCACGCTCGTCGTCAACTGGTGGTCGTTCGCCTCGGACGTGACGAAGCAGGTCTTCGGCGAAGACGGCGGCCACGCCGGTTGGAACGAGACGGCATTTGTTCAGGCGATTGACCCAACACTCGTCCACGCCGAACGCTACAAGGACGACCTCGCCACGCCTTATCCGGCGGCGGGCACCTGGGCGGCCACCCCTTTCCCGTCATCCATCGG
>DATHBB010000131.1:0-2681 GCA_035296385.1 Pyrinomonadaceae bacterium
CTGGCTCTCGGCGCGTGCGTCTTCTGGTTGAAGAGAAAAGAGAGGCGAGGCGTTCGGGTTTAAGGCGATAATTTTTTTGCGGCGATCAAATTTGACGAATCGAATTTTCACCCCGCCGCGCGTAGATGAACAGCCCGCAGAGTATCGACAAGCTAAAGACCGAGATGATCGCACCGTTGCGCGCGGCAGGCGCACGATAACGCATCTCTATGCGATGCGCGCCCGCAGGCACCACCACCCCGCGCAACAGATAATTCGTCGCGTGTATCCGCGCCCACTCGCCATCCACTGTCGCCTCCCACCCCGGGTAGATCATCTCGCTCACCACTAACACACTCGCCCTCGGCGCGCTCGTCTCGATCACCAGCCGGTTCGCTTGATATTCAACGACGCGCGCCCTGTTCTCTGTCGGCAACTCTCCGCCCGCCAGCATCGGCAACTCTGACGGTGCGACTTCCAGCAGCGCCGTGCGTCGCGGGTCAAAGGCGCGTGTACTTTCGCCGCGAATCCGGCGCAGGGCTTCTTCGCCGTCCACCGCTTCGGCTTCGCCCACGAGCCATGCGCGCGGCTGTGCCCGCCGGTTGCGTAGGATCACGATTCCGTCGAATTCCTGCTCCGTCTGCCAGCGCGCGGCGTCGAGCGCGGCGCGGTCTAAATTCAGACGCTTCTCCGCGGGCGAAGGCGCGTCCGTCGTCGCGAGGTTCGCGAAGGTGACGACGCGCGTGGTGTTTAGTAAATCCAGGACGTGCGATTCGGGCGCGAAGAGCGCGAGCGAAGGCTCTACGCCGCGGCGCGGGTTGACGGCATCGTAGTCGAGGTTGCCGAGCGCGCGGCTGTAGCGTTCGAGCAGCAGCCCTTCGTAGCCCGCGACGTTGTGCAGGCCGTAGAGCGCGGTCAGGTCGTGCGCGTCGAAGCGCGGCGCGCTCGCGTATTCCTCGGTCGCGGAATTAGCGCGCACGTAGACGCGGTTCTCGTGCGCGGGAAACTGTTGCAGGTAGCGCGTCGAGCGCGACGGGGTCGTCAGCCGCGCCGCAGTTTTTTCAGTGCCCGCCCACCAGTGCGAGACCAGTATGTGCGGTTCGACGAAACACGACAGCAGCACGACGCACGCCGCCGACAACTCGCGCCAACGACGCTGCCGACCGCCAGCGCACGCGTTCAAGGCGAAACAGGCGGCGACCGAGAGCGCGACGGTGAAAGATATTTTCCAGACGACATACGCCGTTTCGGCGCGTGCCGCGCCATCGCCGACGTATGGGAGTTGATGCGAAGCGCGCCACCACAACGCGCCGAGCGCGGCGGCGACGATGAGCGAGGCTGTTGCGGCGACGAGTCTCCATCGCCGGTCGTCCTCCCTTTGCCTGCCCGGCGCGCGGGATTCATAGAGACGCCGCTGTAGCGCGTCCCAGCCGCAGGCGGCGAGCACGCTCAAGGCAAACGTCCACTCGAAGACGTGGCGCGACGGCCTGCGAAAGAGATTGAAGACGGGGACGTGATAGAGCGCGCGATAGAGCGGTGTGCTGTCGCCGAGCATGAGCGGCACGGAGACGACGGCCACCGCCGCCCAGAACAGGACGCGACGGTCGAACGTCGCATAGTCATTCGTCGCACCGTCATTGGCGAGCGCCGGATCAAACGCGCGTGCGCTGCGCATCTTCCATCGTGCCTGAAACCCTAGCGCGACGGCGCAGGCGGCGAGCGCGCAGGCGAGCGGCGAGACGTAGGTTGTCACCTCGATGAAGTGGTAGAGCGGCGCGAGGAACGAACGCCATGCCGTCTGCGGCGTAAACGACGCTTCGACGAAAAACTCATAACTCAGGCTGCTGCGTATGCTGCGGCGCGCGGCGCGCATAGTCTCCAAAATCTGAAACGCGCCGACGCCCGCCGCCAGCAACATGCCGCACGCACAGGCAACAAACGGATGCCAGCGCCGCCGCTCAAACCATGCTCGCCAATTCCGGCGAACGCTTGCGTGCGCGCCGCGCGTCGCGTCGCCTGCGAAGGCGAGGAACAGCGCGTAAAAGAGCGCGAGCATGCCGACGAAGAGAAAACTCTGCCCATGTCCGGTCAGAATCGACATCCCGTAGACGAGAGCCGCGCAGGCAATCGAGCGCGCGAGTGAACGCCGCCCGCGCGCACGCTCGACGACGCAGAGCATGAGCGGCAGCCACATCAGCGCGTTGGTCGGCACGGCGTTCATGCCGTAGGTGTTGGTCATCAAGCCGCCGTAACCGAAGGAGAGTCCGCCGAGGAGCGAGGCTAGACGGCTTAGTCCGAGTTCGCGCAGGTAGGCGTAAGTGAAAGCGGGCGCGAGAAGGAACGGCGCAAGTATGTAGATCATCTCGGCATGCGGCGCGGGCAAAAAAAGGTGTCCCCACGTCAGAGGGTAGGCGAGGCCGAGTTGCGGCATGGCGAGCATCGGGTAGCCGGAGAAGACGAGCGGCGTCCAGAGCGGGAGTTGACCGCCGCGAATCATCTCCCACGCCGCCGCGCGCAGCGGGTAAGCCTGAAAGAAGGCGTCGCCGCCGATGAGAAACTTTCCGTGAAAGATCGCCCCGCCGAAAAAGAGCGCGCAGAAGAGGACGACAACGAGCATCGCCGCCGCATCATTCCGACGCGCGAGCCACAGCCGACGCCAAACGTCTCTACTCGTTCCGGGAATCTTCACGTTTAAGAACTAT
>DATHBB010000132.1:0-23921 GCA_035296385.1 Pyrinomonadaceae bacterium
GCCTGATTCTGGTTGATGGGCAGCAACTGCCCGTTGCACATCGCCCATCCTTTCGGCGCGAAGGCAAACGACATGATTCTGATTTCACTGAGAAACGGTTCGGCCATGTATTTCTCCTTCCAAGACTCTACTCAAGAGAAAAGCCCCGGAGCAGTCTGTTTTGAAGTTAAAGAGCGCACTTCGACAAAGTCAATCGAAGCTGAATGGCTGGGTGCGTTTTGACCTCGGGTTCGATTTCGTCGGGTTCGATTTCGACGGCGCGGCGTGGTCCCTTGTTGCGCCGTCGGTTTGTTTGATAGAGCTAAAGATTCTTACAGGATAATAAGGCTTGATCCCGCGCGAGGCCGTCATTGTACGGCTTGGTCATGGCAATTTCAAGGATAAAGATCGACGCCACTGTTTAATTATCCAAATTTTCGTTGTCAATTTTTATTAAAACAACTACACTGTCCGGCGAAGGGCGCGTAACTAAGACTTTCCGCCGATCCACAAACCCTCGTAGCACCATCAATCGAGTCAACCTACAATTTAGGAGTTTCCCCCCATGTCTATATCACGTCGTGGCTTTTTTAAGTCCGCGTTCATGTCCGCAGTCGCCGTCGGAATTTTATCGAACTCCGCCGGCTCCGTGTTCGGGCAAAAAAGCGAACTCAAAGACTCTAAAGGCTATTTCCAAATCCCGTCGCAAGCGTTAGGCGAACGACTCTTTCACTTTACCCAAAATACTTTTGAATCGTATTTGCAGAGCGACTTCCGCGTGACGGTCGGGCCGTACAAGGTGGTCAACCTCACGCTCGTCAAAGTCGAAGACATGAGGCCGAAGGTGCGCAAAGGGGTGCCGCGCACGGAAGGCGAATGCTTCGCGCTGCTGTTCGAGGCCAGCGCCGAACTCTCAGACCTCCAGCAGACCTACGTGCTCCAGCACGAAGCGCTCGGCGACTTCTCCCTGTTCCTGGTGAACGCCAGCCAACCGGGGAAGACCATCTATTATCAGGCGATCATCAATCATATGCTGCCGCCCGACAATCGCACGAACACGAAGATGTAAACTTTGAACTTCGAGCGTGCGCGCGCTTTTAGCGTCGCCCGCGCGAACGACGACAATGCCGCCCGCTCGCCTCCGCATGTTTTTAGCGAGGCGGGCGGTACATTTATAATGCATCGCTGCCGGCAGGATGTTACGAGGGAGGCCGAACGAGTTGGAGCGTCAACTTGACGAAAGCGGGGAAGTCCGTCTGCGCGTGGTCGTGCCTGAGGACGAAGATTTTCTTTTGCGCGTATACGCGGCTTCGCGCGCAGACGAGTTGGCGCTCGTGCCCTGGGACGAGGAGCAGAAGCGCGCCTTCGTCCGCCAGCAATTCGAGGCGCAGCATGCGCAATATTACGAACGCTTCCCCGACGCCGAGTACAGCATCATCCTCTATCGCGGAGAACAGGTGGGAAGATTATGGATCGGGCGGACGCCCGAACAGATTCGCCTGCTCGACATAGCGATCCTGCCGGAGTTTCAGAATCGGGGCGTCGGCGCGGTGTTGCTGAAAACTTTGCTGGCCGAATCCGAAGCGAAGGGCTTGCCCTTGCGTCACATGGTCTTCAAAATGAACACCGCCGCGCTGCGCTTCTACGAGCGCTTCGGCTTCTCGCCCATCGAAGACGTGGGCGCGTACATACACATGGAGCGCCGCCCATCCGGCTCCGCCGCCGAACCGTCCGCCGACGCTACTCCACACGGTTGAAAACCGCTTCGTAATAAAAGCCCGCGTCGTCTTTGCGAACCGGCACGATGAACAACTCGAAGTCTCCCAACTGCTCGTGCTCCATGCGGTAGGTGCGTTGCGGGAGGAAATAGTCGAGCGGCCCGCGAAATAAGGCCGAGAAGCGTTCAGTCTGCCCCTTCACGTCGTCGTGCGCCTGAACTTCAACCAACTCAATCTCAATCGGCTTCTCCGGCTCGGGCGCGAGCCTGAACTTCGTGTTCAACTGCGCCGACAGCGACTCCCTCGTCAGATGCTCAAGCATCGTTTCTATCCTTTACGATTAAGCTAAAGCGGGAAAAAATTTGCTCGCTGCAGGACTCGAACCTGCGACATCACGCGTGTGAAGCGTGCGCTCTACCAACTGAGCTAAGCGAGCACAAGAGAATGTTTGAAGAGGCGGCATGCTAACAAAGCGTGCGGGGGAGCGTCAAGCGAGGCGTGCCGCGCGGGGCGCTCCCCCGTAGGTGTGAGCCGTCGAAAATTTTATCGCCGCGAGGACAACCACTATTGCCCGCGAGGGCTGCAACTACTGACCGCCCATCGGCGGGTCGTTCGGGCCTGCGGGTTGCGTGGCGTTGACGTGGATGGTGCTGGAGTTGGCGTCGGTGTAGTAGAACTCCTTGCCCGTCGCGGTCACGCCATCGGGCTTTTGCGGGTCGGCGTTGACGGTGTAGAGCGGCGGCGTGTTGCCGGTCTTCGGCGTCGTCTTCAGGCGAAAGATGTAGCCCTCGACGAGCGGCTCTTCGCCCGCGTAACGGCGGTCCAACTGCCCGTCGGCGATCAGTTGATCGAACGTCCCGTAGGAACTGCGGTTGTGCGAGTTGTAATAGATGCGCTGCTCGACGGCGATGGCTTGCAGCGTGCGAATCGCCGCCGCCTGATTGGCCGAGCGCACGCTCGACTGCCACGCCGGAATGCCGACGCCGACGAGAATGCCGATGATGGCGATCACGATCATCAACTCGATGAGCGAAAATCCGCGTTCATTTCTGCGTTCTTTTATATCTTGATGCATTTTCACTTCCTCTAATGGTGGGGATTTATCTCTGCCGACTTTTACACGACGGAAACCGCCGCGAAGTTCCCTAATTCGCGCGCCCGTCCGTCGCGCGAGCGCAAAAATCTTTTGTCTCCCTAAACGACACGGATTTTACTACAACGCCGCGCGGCAAGTCACATGCTCAGAGGTCAGAGGTCAGAGGTCAGAGGTCAGAGGTTAGTTAAAACGATTCTGATTTTTACCGGCCTCTGACCTCTAACCTCTCTTTCATGTAGAATGTTGCGGTCGGGAGAGCCGGGGGAGCGATGATGAGACGTTTACAGACGACGCACGAGAGCGAGAGCGGGGCGGAGACGTTGGCCGCCGCCGAGTCGGTCGCGCAACTTCATGCGGCAATTGAGGGCGTCATCAAGGGCAAGAGCGAGGCGGTGCGCCTCTCGCTCGTGGCGCTGCTTGCTGGCGGCCACCTGCTCGTCGAAGACGTGCCGGGTGTCGGCAAGACCACGCTCGCGCAGGCGCTCGCGCGCGCGCTCGACTGCACCTTCCAGCGCATCCAGTTCACCTCCGACTTGCTCCCCTCGGACGTGATCGGCCTGTCGGTCTATAACGAGCCGACGGGCGCGTTCGAGTTCAAGCCCGGCCCCATCTTCGCCAACGTCGTGCTCGCAGACGAGATCAACCGCACCACGCCGAAGACGCAATCCGCCCTGCTCGAAGCGATGGGCGAAGGCCACGTCACCGTCGAGGGCACGACCTACAAACTCCCCGCGCCCTTCATCGTCGTCGCCACGCAGAACCCCATCGAGCATCACGGCACTTACCCTTTGCCCGAATCGCAACTCGACCGCTTCATGCTCCGCCTGCGCATCGGTTACCCGGATGTCGAGATGGAAAAAGTGATCGTGCGCGACCGCACGACGAGTGATCCGCTCACGGCGATGCGCGCCGTGTTGACGGCTGATGACATTGCCGCGCTCCAGCGCCACGTCGCGGGCGTCGCGGTTGACGACGCGCTCGTCGATTACCTGATGCGCATCGTCTCGGCCACGCGCAACTCGGAGATGCTCGACCTCGGCGTCTCCCCGCGCGGCACGCTCGCGCTCTTCCGCGCCGCGCAAGCTCTCGCTCTCACAGAGGACCGCGACTACTGCGTGCCCGACGACATCAAGCGGCTCGTCCTGCCCGTCTTCGCGCACCGCCTCGTCGTCAACTCGCGCTTCTCGTCAAGCCTGCGCCGCAGCGAAGAGGCCGAAGCGGTCCTGCGCGAGATCATGAAGACGATCAGCGTGCCGCTTTGATGCCGTGTTCCGTTAATCTGCAAACGGCAAACCTTTACGCACGCGCCCGTAAAATCTTTGGTCGAAGTCAGTTGTGATAGAGCAACTATGATCTTGAGCAAAAACTGGCGGCGCGCGATTTTGTTCGCTGCTCTGGCCGCAACCGGCGTCAAGATTTTTCTCGCGCTCTACAGCGGCGGGACGCTCGACATTTTCGCCTTCAGGGAATTTCTCACAAACATACGCGAGACGGGCGGCGTCGGCGTTTACTACCGGACGGGACGCGCGGGCAATCCTTTCAACCACCCGCCTTTTATGATCCACGCGATCCGTGCGATGGGCTTTCTCGCCGACGCGACGCACCTCCCCTTCGGCTTCTGGCTCCGCTTTCCTTCGATCCTCGCAGACCTCTGCAACCTCTTCCTCGTCTGGAAAATCTGCGAGCGCACGATGCCCGCGCTTCGTCTCTTGCCTCTCGCGCTGCTGCTTCTGGCCGTCTATCCCGGCTCGATCTGGATCGCGGGCTTTCACGGCAACACAGACCCTTTGATGATCTTCTTCGTCATCCTGTCAATTTACCTGTTGACGTTCGAGCGCCTGTCGTGGCTGGCGGGCGCGGCGTTCGGGATGGCGCTGAACATCAAGATCGTGCCGCTCATCTTCGCGCCCGCGATCTTTCTGTTTCTGCCGGACCTGCGTACGCGCATCAAATTTTTCGCAACGGCGGCGGCGGTCTTCTTAGTCGGCTCGCTGCCGTATCTTCTGCAAGACCCCTTCGTCATCTGGAAAACCGTCTTCGGGTATAAAAGTCTGTACGGAAGGTGGGGATGGACGCGTCTGGTCGCCAGAGCGCTCCCGCACATGCCGCTGCCGCTGAACGGGAATCACGAGATAACGGGCACGCACGCGCTCATCGCGACGGCGGGAAAATATGTGATGTTCGCCTCAATCGTCGCCGCGTCGCTGTGGATGAATCTGGGGATGAATTTGCGTAGACGCAAGCCGCCGCTCTTTCTGCAATGCGGCTTCGTCGCCTTCCTCTTTATCTTCCTGACGCCGGGCTTCGGCACGCAATATCTCGCCTGGCTCGCCCCCTGGATGGTCGTGCTCGGCGCGTGGGGCGCGGCGAGCTATTACTGCGTGAGCGCCTGCTACACGACGCTGGTTTACCTGACCATCTCGCGTGCGTCGCGCGTCTTTATCGATCTGCCGAAACTCCTGTCGTGGAATTTTTACGTCGCCGTCGAGACCGCCTGCTGGCTCTCCGTCCTCGTCGCGCTTGTCAGTTGCTGGCGCGTTCTGCGAAATTACGGGGGTGAGGACAGCGCCGAACCGCGCGCGGAAACCTCGGCGGGCTTGAGTTCGCTTGAAGAGACGCGCGCGGCAAAATGATCGACGTGCGATGAGTTGATCGACGTGCGGCAAATTGATTGACTTGCGACGCGCGGGAAGGCCGCGCTAAATGAATCGTCGTCTATGGCTTTGGGACTGATGACCTGGTTGAAACATCTGCACGCGTGGCGGGGCGCGATCCTGGGGACGCTGCTCGTCGCGGGCGGCGTGGTCGTCGCCGCCTTCACGTCCTGGGCGCGGCGCAGCGGCGATTGGGAGTTGGCGCGCATGGGCGCGCTCACCTCGCTCGTCTTCGTCGCGCTGATCACGATCTTCGTCGTGCCGCCGCTCGTGCGTTCGGCGCGCGCGGAAGTGGGACGGCTCGACCCGCCGTTTCAGATAACGACCGGCGGCCTCATCTTCATAGGCATCTTCCTCTCCGTCGCCTTCGCCGCCTACAACACGGGCAACAACCTGCTCTTTCTGATCTTCTCGGTGCTGGCTTCCGCGCTCTTCGTCGCGTGGTCTGCGGCGCGCGCCTCCCTGCGCGACCTCGTCGTCTCGGCGCGCTTTCCCGACCACATCTTCGCGGGCGAACCCGCGCCCGTCCTCGTCAGCCTGCACAACACGAAGCGCCTGCTCCCGTCCTTTTCGATCCTCATCGAATCGCGCAATCAAGTGTTCGCGGAAGAGGAGGAGGCGGCGCGCGGACGGCGCACGAACAAGAAGCGACGGTGGCGGCGGCGACGGGCGCGTCCGAGTTACCTGCGGCGCTCGCTCGCCTATTTCATCTACGTGCCGCACCGCGCGAAGGCCGAGCAGCGCGTCGAGCAGTTGTTTACGAAGCGCGGCCACGTCCTCGTCACCGGATTTGAACTCTCCACGCGTTTCCCCTTCGGTTTCTTCCGCCTGCGCCGTCGCCTGCGCGCGCGCAACGTCGAACTCATCATCTACCCGAAACTCGAAGCCGCGAGCGACGAGTTGCACCTGCTGCCGATGAATGCCGGTCGTATGCTCTCTGCGCGGCGCGGCGTGGGGCACGACCTGCACAGTCTGCGCGATTACCAGCCGCAGGACGACATGCGCCACATCGACTGGAAGGCGACGGCGCGCGCCTCGCGCCTCATCGTCCGCGAATTCACGTCGGAAGACGAGCGGCGCGTCCATCTCGTCTTCGACACGCGCGTACATGAAACGAGCGCATCTGTGGGCGACGCGGCGAGAAGAGATTTCGAGACGCGTTTCGAGCGCGGCGTGACGGTCGCCGCCTCGCTCGTCGCACACTTTCTGGACGAACGCGCCGAAGTCCGTCTCACGCTCGGCGCGGATGCAGGCCACTACGGCGCGGGGCGCGAACATCTCTACGCCTGCCTTCGCCGCCTCGCCCTCGTCCGCCCTTACGAAGCGACGGAAGCGACAACGGAAGCAACAACGGAAGCGACGAACAACGAACCCGATCTCTGGTCGTCAATCGCCGCCACCTCAAACAACGCCGACTCGCACTACGTCATCCTGCTCACCACCGCCGCCCCCGGCTCGATCCCTGCCAACGTCTGGCGCATGTCGCACGTCATTTATCTCTAAGAGTTGGTCGCAAAAACCGGACGCGACAAAGGCGGCCTCGCGCGCCCGAAGGTGGGGCAGCGTCAGCGCGGGACAGGCGAAGCGTCCGGCGCTAACGCGCCTGCAAGATTTCACCAGCCCCGCTACGCGACCCGTAGACGACGGCCATCTGGCAACGCCAGTCGTTACGCGCCGGACGTGAAGAGGCGTGTATCAACCGTATCCCGCGAACAGGAGAGGCCGACGGTAATAGATGCGGTGGGCGATTTTGTCCTGCGCGAGATCGAACACTTTCATGAGGCGTGCGCGCGTGTTCTGCGGCAGGCACGGGTTCGTCACGCCCCAGCCCGCAATGTCGTAGTCTGCCGCGGTCGGCTTGCATAGCGCGAGCAGGTTGTACCATACGACCAACGCCGTGTCGTTGTCCTTGTAGGCATTTTCCTTGTCGGTCTCTTCGAGTTCATTGGGATCGAGGGGCGCGCACTCCGCCCACGCGGCGGCGGCTGATGCGCTGTCGGAGTTGAGCGTGTGCATCAGCCCCGACAGGTAATAAGAGAGCGATGGGTCGTTGTGAGTCACGTACCACCTGTAAGGCGACTCCTCTTCACGGCTCGCGTCCGGCTGTGGTTGCGCTTCGGGTTCCTCCTCGGCGGTTTCAAGCGCGGCTGATTGCTGCTCCGCGTTGGACCGCAAGGTCTGGATGGCGGCGGCGATATCGCCCGCCTGAAACTGCACGCGCGACTTGAGTATGGCAGCCATCTGGACGGCTGCGCCTTCCTCCAGCTTGTCGGATTTGACGGCGTTCAAATGCTTGAGCGCCACCTCCGCACGCCCTTGCCTGAGCGCCACGTCGGCCAATCCCAGATGCGCCTCGATGTTACCGGATGAGAGCGCGAGCGCACGCTCGTAATCCGCCGCTGCTTCCGCCAGACGCCCCTTGCGCTGATGTGCCTTGCCGAGGTTGACGTGCAACTCAGCCGACTTCGGCATGAGTTGTGCGGCGGCGGTAAACTCATTGACGGCGGTTTGGTAGTTGCGCTCGTCAAATTCCTCGTCCTTCTCTTTAAACGAGAGCGTCCCGAGCATGACGTGCGCGCCGGGAATGGTGGCGTCCGTTTTGATGATATCTTCGAGCGCCTTTCTCGCCTCCTGATCTTCTATCTCGCTGGTCCTCATCCAGTAGCTGGCTACCTTGTCCGGCGTCCAGAACACGATCAGCTTGTTGTACCGGATAGCTGCCGAGTCGGGCTGCGTTTCGAGCGCCTTGTTGAAGAAAGTTTCCGGCAGCCCGTGCAGTTTTTCATAGCCAATCTTTTTGAGACACGCCATGCTGCCCGCCGGTAACTCCACATCGGGCGGAGGCTCCGTCTGGTGCTCGGGCATGGCGTAGAACGCGTTGATGACTTTGGCGAGCAGAATGCCGAGATTGTTGTAAGCGGCGGCGAACTTCGGGTTCTGCTCGATGGCCTGCGTGTATTCGCAGACGATGCGCGCGGTGTCTTTCTCTCCCGCCGCTTCAAGTCTCCGCGCCACGAAGAAGTGGAGCAGGCTCTCGTTCACTAATCGGATTTCTTTCGGCAGGTTGGACATGGCCGCGTCGAAAGCCTGATGCCCCTTCTGGTAATCGTTGTTCAGATAATAGAGTTGGCCGATGACAAACAGTGAAAGGAACGAGGTGTTCTCCGGCAACTGCTGCGTGAGTTTGAACGATAGGTCGGCAGCCGCGGCGTCGGCGCTCCTGAGCGACACCTCTCTCATGCTCAAGATGCCGTCGCCCGCGCTCGTCGGCTCGGACGTGTGGATTTTGATCACGATGCCTTCACTGTCGTACCAGCCCCAAACGACGACCTTGCTGCTGCCCTTCGTCGCCGCCGCCGCCTCCTCCTGCGCCGACTTGACCGTGCCGGCGAGCTTCTCCACCTTCACCTGTCCGAGTTGGTGCTTGCTCAGTTCTATCTCCAGATTGTCCTTCAGGCGGTTTGCAATTTCATAAGGCTTGGCTCCCGGCCTTGCCTCAAACTGCGCGATGAGAACGTCGGCGCGCGGCACAACTTCCGTCCCGGCCAGCGCGGCCAGAATGTAGTACCGGCTCGACCTGACGACGAACAGCAACGCAACAGCTAAGACGATCAAGCATATCCCGGCGAACGCGTGTGGGCGATATTGCGGATACTTATATTTCGACTCGCGCCGGTTGAAGCCCGTGCCGGAAATGGTCTTCGCCGTTACGATGCGAACACACAGGCCAAAGAGCGCGACGAGCAGGACCGCGCCGAAGATAACGACGCCGAGCGAGAAGTTGTTGCGAATCAGGATGACGAAAGTGATGAGCGTGGTGACGAAGCCGATGAGTCCCTTGACGGTGTTAGGCAGGTCTTTTAACTGTTGGGCGAGTTGGGGCAGCATTAATTTACCTCCGGTGCGGACGAGGAACAATTTCCCGTCACGTCGGTAAAATAAGAACGAAAACTGCTGGATCAAACAAGATTTGCCGAACTGCGGCGGGCACAACGTCGGTCAGGCGTTGCGGGGCAGCGTTGTGAAAATTAAAGCTTTTGCTTGGCGCGCGCGATGCATGACCAAGGTGACACAACTTCTGACCGGATTCAGACAGCGCGGTATCATACTCTCATTCGTCGCGAGCGCAAGTCCTGATTTTCGGCGATGGATGTTTGCGCTGCGGGGCCGGTTTCGTCAGGCGGCTGTCCCGAAAAGTTTTCCGGCAGCCGCGTGGCCGCTACGGATGCAGTCGGGGATACCTGCGCCGCCGTAGGCGTTTCCGGCGAGTTGGAGGGTGGGGAAACTTTGCAGGCGTTCGCGGATGCGTGCGACGCGCGCGAGGTGGCCGAGGTGATATTGCGCCATCGAGCGCGGCCAACGTTCGACGTGCGCGAAGATCGGCGCGCGCTCCACGCCGAGAAGCTCGCGGAGGTCTCGGCGGACGGCGGTAAGCATCTGCGCTTCGTCGAGCGCGTACATCTCCGGTTGGAGCGCGCCGCCGACGAAGGCGCGCAGGAGCGCGTGGTCTGCGGGCGCGCGACGCGCGAATTTCACACTGCTGAAAGTGCAGGCGATGATGTTGCGCCGTTCGACGTAGGGGACGACGAAGCCGAAGCCGTCGAGCGGGTGCGGGATGTCGGCGCGGCGAAAGGCGAGGTTGACGGTCGCAGTCGAAGCGTAAGGAATGGCCGCGAGTTCGGCTGAGAGTCCGGCGTCAACTGAACCCAGCAAACGCGCCGAAGCGTAAGCGGGCAGCGCGAGGCAGACGCCGTCAGCCGTGATGGTTTCATCAACGCTCGACGCGCCGCCTTCGCGCGTCATCTCCTTTCCGCTAACGCGCAACTTCCAACGTCGCGTTTGTTCGTCAAACTCAATCGCTTCGACGCTTGTGTTGAGTCGTATGACTTCATCGGGCAACGCGGCGGCAAGGCGGTCTGTGAGCGTCTGCATGCCGCCGTCGAAAGAGAGGAAGAGACTGTAGCGCGCTCCCGAAGCGTTGCGCGTCTCGTCTTCTGCGGCGCGGCGTCGCGCGCGCCACATCGCGCGGATGATGCTGCCGTCGGCGCGTTCCATGTCGAGGAAGCGCGGCATCGTCGCGCGCAGGCTCAACTGTTCGGGGTCTGCCGTGTAGATGCCGCCGACCATCGGCTGCGCCATGCGCTCCAGAGCCTCGCGCCCGAAACGTCTGCGGACGAACGCGGCGAGGCTTTCGTCGTCGCCGCCGCCCTCTGTTTCCTTGCGGCGCGGCAGAAAGAGATCGAGCGCCATGCGCGCCTTGCCCGCCCAACTGAAAATGTCCGTCGTGACGAAAGGCCAGAAGCGCGACGGCGCGAGCAGGTGAAAGCCTTCCGGCACGGGGCGCAGACGCCCGCCGCGCACGATGAAGGAGCGACGGTGCGCCGCGCCCGTTTCGAGCAGTTGTGATTCGAGTCCGAGTTGACGGGCGAGATTGAGGGCTTCGGGTTTTTCGGAGATGAAAGCGTCGGGGCCGCCTTCGAGCAGGAAGCCTTCGCGCCGGTAGGTGCGAATCGTGCCGCCGCAACGCGCGGAGGCTTCGAGGAGTAGAACTTCGAGCGACGCGTCGTGCGTGCGCGCGTGCTCTGTGAGTTCGTGCGCCGCCGCCAGCCCGCTGATGCCGCCGCCGACGACAACGATGCGGCGCGGGCGTCGTGGCCTGGTTGCTTCAGGCGGGGCGTTCATTGATTAGCGTGGGGCGTGCAGAGTCGGCGGCTTGAACTGCGGCGGGTCGCCCCGCGCCCATCAAGCAACAATCGGCGGGACATATATCTTCTTTTACGCCGCGCGTGCCGAGCGAGCGCCGCACGGGATCATGCGTCACGCGTTCGACGACGAGTTCGCGGATCATCTTGACGAACGCGGGATGCGTGCCGACGGTCGCCGCGCGGATCATGTTGAGTTCGATCTCATCTGAAACTTGCCGCGCTTCCGTGTCGAGGTCGTACAAAACTTCCATGTGGTCGGAGATGAAGCCGACGGGCGCGACGACCACATCGCTCGCGCCCGCACGCTTCAACTCGCGCAGGTGTTCGCAGATGTCAGGCTCAAGCCACGGTTGCGCGGGCGAACCGCTGCGGCTCTGAAAGACGAGTTGCCATCGCTTCGCCTGCGCGCCTTCCGCGACGAGGCGACAGGTCTCCAGCAGTTGCGCTTGATAGTCGCAGTTCGTCGCCATCGAGAGCGGGATGCTGTGCGCCGTGAAAGCGACGTGCGCGGCGTCGCGTCGTTCGGCGGGAATCGCTGCGAGCGCGGCCTGCAAGTTTTCGACGTTAGGCGCGACGAAGCCGGGATGATTATAGAAGACGCGCAGCTTATCAACTTGCGGCGCGCCTTCGCCCACAACTTCGCGCGCGCGTTCGATGTCTTCGCGATACTGGCGGCAGCCGGAATAAGAACTGTAAGCGGAGGTGACGAAGGCGATGGCGCGCCGGACGCCGTCGTCGCGCATTTGGCGTATGGTGTCGGCGAGCAGCGGGTGCCAGTTGCGATTGCCCCAGTAGACGGGGAGTTTGAGATCGCTGTCGCCGAGTTCCCGTTCGAGCGCGGAGATGAGCGCGCGATTCTGCCCGTTGATCGGGCTGACGCCGCCGAACAACTCGTAGTGATGCGCGACCTCCAGCATGCGCTCGCGCGGGACGTTGCGGCCACGCAGGACGTTTTCGAGAAACGGTATAACGTCGTCGGGCGCTTCGGGGCCGCCGAAGGAGACGACCATGAGCGCGTCGTAAGACTCCGCCTGTTGTGAATCACTCATCAAAACTAAACCCCTTGAAAAATTACACCATTAAAAAAGCAGTTTGAGAAGTCCCGTCAGGGACGATTGACAATAGCCCGACGATTTATCGTTGGGAATAAGTTGGCGAATAATGTTTGAGTCCCGTAGGGACGATTGAATCTTACGACAAAGGAAATTCAATCGTCCCTACGGGACTCCATTGATATTTATGCACGTTGTCCCCAGCACTAAAGTGCCGGGCTATTTTCAAATGTCCCTACGGGACAGGAACAATTTTATTCTTCAAACAGTTTTCGAGTCCATAACGTCCAGCAACTTTAGACTTGCCCGTAATCGAGCAGCCCCGTGTGCATCGTCATCTTCCAGTCTGCGCCGACCTTTGAATAGACTTTACAGGCGCGGCCTTGCCAGCGGAAGTCTCGCCCGTCGCGGTGGTCGCGCCAGAGCGTGTCCACGTCAACGACTGCGAACGCGCCGTCGGCCTCATCCGTCACGACGACACGGACGATCTCGCGCCGGTTGTGGATGAGTGCGTGCGTGTCGAACAACTCTTGCCAGTTCGCGCGCCAGCGCTCGTAGTTGTAGCGACCCGCCCAGAAAATCCACGTCGCCGGATCATGCGAACTCGCGTCGGGCGGCCACGGCCAGACCATGTCGGGATGAAAGACGGTCAACAGAAGCGCGGCATCTTTCGTGTCCCAGGCGCGCGTTTCGCGGTTGACGATCTCCCTGATCTCGTCTTCCGCCGCCTGCCTCGAATGTTCCCCCGCCATGCGTCTTAGAGGGATTTGCAGTTGAACGGGCGCAGTTTGAAATAGGCTTTGACCTGCACGCCGGTCAGATACCGCTGCTCGACGATGACCTCGTAGGGAAGCGAGATCACGCGTTTCGTGATTCGGTCCGCGCCGTCTTTGTCGCGCATGCTGACGAGCAGTTCGAGCACGACGCCGTCGTTGCGCTTCTCCGTGATCGTCACGGAATAGGAGACGGGCGAAGCGTGGTTGGCCGATTGATTCTGGACGAACTGACCGAAGGCGCGCTGCTCTTTGGCCTTCGCCGCCATCGCCAGGACGACGCGCTGGCCGCCGTTGAAATTCGGGATCGTGAGTTCGACCGCGATGTTTCCTTTGTCAACGCGCGGCTTGCAAACTTTTTGTGCTTGAGCGTCGCCCGCGAAAATCACTAACAGTACGGCGCACACGAGTAGGCCGAAGGGGGTTCTTCTGTTTTGCGTCAGCATCAGGGGAATGTCCTCAGGGGTTTCAGGGGTTTAAGTTTGGCTCAAACAGGCACGGGGAGCGCCCGGTCGAACCGTCCGAATCATGTCTTGCGAATTTTCAAAACGAACTACTCTGCGAACGAACACTAAACGCGACTCAGGCGCGGCTCAGACTCTAGCCGCGTCTAATATCTTCGAGGGCGATGCGGTTATGGAAGCGTATGCCGTATGCGCCGCCGGGGAGCGGAACAACGTCTGCGCGCTGCGGTCGCGTCGGGAGATGCAGGCGCGGCATGTGCATGTCGCCCGCCTCTTCGAGCGCGAGCGTGATGTGATACTCGCCCACCTCCGCGCTCTCATAATCATGCGGGTCTTCAAACGCCACCATCTCGACCATCACTTCGCCCGCCGCGTTCAAAAACACGATCTCAAGCTGGCAGACTGGACACGCGATCTCTTCCGCGCGGAGCGGCATGCGGCAGCGCGGGCAGCGATGGCGTCCCCAGAAGCGAAGCTTGTCGAGCAGTTTCTCAGTCATCTTTGACTCGGACTTATCCAAAACTCAGACTTATCCATTCATCTACGGCTCAACTCATGAACTGCTTCGACGAGCGCGCAGACGTTCTCGACCGGCGTTTCGGGCAAAATGCCGTGCCCGAGGTTGAAGATGTGGCCGGGGCGCCCCTGTGCGAGTTCAAGAATGCGCCCGACGTGTTTGCGAATTATCGCGGGAGAGGTGAAGAGCAAGATTTGATCGAAGTTTCCCATGACGGCGCGGTCATGGCCGATGCGCCGCCAACCTTCGTCCAAAGGGATGCGCCAGTCGAGGCCGATCACGTCGCCCCCGGCCTCGCGCATCAATTCGAGGAGGGTGGCCGTCCCCGTCCCAAAGTGTATCACGGGGACGCCCGGCGAAATGTTGCGAATTGCTTGCAATGTGTGCGGGAGGACGAATTCTCGATAATCCGCGGGGCTGAGACAGCCGACCCACGAGTCGAAAAGCTGCACGGCCTGCGCGCCCGCCGCGATTTGCGCGTTGAGATAAAGCGGGAGCGCACGCGCGATGCGCGACATCAGAGCGTGCCATGCGCCGCTGTCCGAGTGCATCAGGCGTTTCGTGTGGATGTAGTTTTTCGACGCGCCGCCTTCGATGATGTACGAGGCGAGCGTGAAGGGCGCGCCCGCGAAACCGATCAAGGGTAAGTCAGGCTTCAAGGCGCGACGCGTACGGCGAATCGCCTCCATCACGTATTCCAGACTCTCGACCGTCTCAATTTCGCGCAGGCGATCAACGTCTGCGGCTGTCCGCACGGGGTTGTGTATGACGGGGCCTTCGCCTTTGGCGAATTCGAGTTGGAGGCCGAGCGGTTCGAGTATGAGCAGAATGTCCGCGAAGATGATGGCGGCGTCCACGCCGAGCCGTTCGGCGGCATAGACGGTCACCTCCGAGGCGAGGTCGGGCGTCTTGCAGAGTTCGAGAAAGGTTGTGCGGGCGCGCACCTCGCGGTATTCGGGCATGTAGCGCCCGGCCTGCCGCATCAACCAGACGGGCGTGTAGGGCACGCTCTCGCGGCGACAGGCGCGCATGAAGGGGCTGTCGCGCAGGGCGTCGGTCGTAGGGCTACCGCTTGTCGAGATGGGGGCTTGGGTCGGGCTGTTCGTCAAGATTCTTTCAGTCCACACTTTACGAAACTTGGGGCGGCGGCGGGGCGTACAAAATTTCCGAGACGGCGTCGCCCTCCTGAATCCGTCCGCTCCGTCCGGAGCAGACTACAATATATAGCGCCGTGAGCGTTAGTGGCGAGACGAATTTTTCCCGTCAGGGCTGGCGCAACGCGCCGGAAGCGCGAAATTATTTGCCACAAACGAAGCGCGGGCGGTGTTTATGAGGGTGAGAGCGTCGAAGATGAGCGACACAGCCGTAGAGGCTTTAAGAAATCCAGTGGCTACCCCCGCCCACCAGCAGACCGCGACAGACGCAAACGCTCTCGGCTTTGACGAGGCTTTTATGTTGCACCACCGCGCCGTCTACAACACGTCCTACGCGCTTTTGCGCGACAGCGGACTTGCGGAAGACGTGACGCAGGAAGTTTTCCTGCGACTCTATCGCCAACTCGACGCGCAGCCTCCGGCCAACGAGTTTTTGCGCCCCTGGCTGCTCCGTGTCGCGATCAATTTGTCGCACAACACGATGCGCAGCCGGACGCGCTCGGTGGCGCGCGAGGAAGAATTTGCGAAGCAGGCGGTCGGCGACGACGGGTTGACCGCGCCGCTCGACGCAGACTACGAACGCCGCACCGAAATTGAAGAAGCGCGCCGCGCGCTCGAAAAGATCGAAGAACCGATGCGCAGTTGTCTCTTACTCAAACAGCAGGGCTTGTCTTATCGGGAGATTGCCTCCACACTCTCGATCAACGAAACTTACGTGGGCAGCCTCGTGGCGCGCGGGCGAAAGGAATTTGCGAGAGTGTACGGAAAGATCGGAGGACGCCGGTAATGGAATTCTGTCTCAACCAAGCGACTTTGCACGCTTATCTCGACGGCGAACTCTCTCCCGAAACCCTGAACGGCGTGGCCTTGCACCTCGCCGCGTGCGACACCTGCGCCCAAGCCGCACACGCGGCGGAAGCCGAACTCGCAATCTTTAACACGGCCTTCGCGCCCGTCATGCAGGCGAGCGTGCCGACCGAGAAACTGCGCGCGCGTCTCGACGAAGCGATAGCCGAAATGAACGCATCGCACAGACAGTCAGCGACGCGCGCCGCGACGATGCGCGTGCGTTCGTTCTTCGAGTCGCTCGTTGCTTCGCTGACGACGTTCACGCCGCGACAGGCGACCGCCTTCGCGAGCCTGCTCGTCGCCGTCGCGCTCGCCGTCGTCTTCTTCGCATTGATGGGAGCGCCGGACGATACGAACTCGTCGAAACTGATCGCGAGAAACGCCGAAACGCCCGCGCCCGCCGGTTCCGCCACGCGCACGGACGACAATCCGGCGCGCGGCGACGATCAAGTCGCCGTTCAAACGCCGGACAAAGTGGTTAACACTAGCGTTCCCGCCCGCAATGATAGCGGCGGTGCCAGCGTCGCCAACCGTTCACGCTTCGTGAAGGCCGCAGTTAACACGCGCACGCAGGTCGCGCGCACGCGCGGCGAAGGCGGCGACGTGGCAGCCGCGCCCGCGAGCGCCGTGCCTACCGCGACCGCGAGCGAGCCGGTGATCGAAGATGAAAAAACTTACCTCAACTCCATCGCCTCGCTCACTTCCGCCATCGAGGCGCAGGGCGCGGAAGGCATGACGCCGACTCTGCGCGCCGAGTATGCGCGCAATCTGGCGGTCGTCAATCAGGCCATCGTCGCGTCGCGCGTGGCAGCGCGCCGCAACCCGCAAGACACTGACGCGAAAGAATTTTTGCGCGCGGCTTACCAGAACAAGGTCGAGCTTTTGAGCGCCGTGGCCGATCAGACGCAAATCGCCAGCGGTCGTGATTAACTCCGATTTATACCCGGCGGCGCGCCCACGGATCATTCCCGCCGCGAGATTATTAAAGGAACTTTTTACAGGATGAGACGGAATAGCTTTTATATGTCGGCGGTCGCCGTGTGCCTGCTGCTTCTCGCGGCGTTCGCTTCGGGAACTGCCGCGCGCGCGACGCGTGAAAATTTCGCGGACAAAGGACGCGCGGTGGTGACGGCGGAGCAGACGATTGCGGCGGAGGCGACCGTGACGCTGTTGACCTGCGTGGAGACGGGCGACGTGGTCGTGCGCGGATGGGATCGCAAAGAGGTGCGCGCTCGCTCGAACAACGCCGCGCGCATCGAACTGCGCCGCGCCGACGCGACCACAGACCCTAACCCCGCGACGCGCGTGGAGGTGCTCGTCGCGCGCGACGAGACGGAACCGGCGCGACCCGGCCTGTGCAGCAACTCCGGCAATCTGCAACTCGACGTGCCGCGCGGCGCGACTGTGCAGATCAAGGGCAACACGGGCGACGTGAACGTCGCGGGCGTTGCCAACGTGCGTGCGAAGAATTTGAGCGGCGACATAGAGTTGCAGCAGATCACGAAGTCGGTCGAAGCGTGGAGCGCGAACGGCACGATCATCATGCGAAATTCGAGAGGACGCGCGCGCCTGGAAACCATCAGCAGCGAGATCGTCGTGAGCGACGTGGCGACGGGCGAGGCGGGCGACGAGTTGGTCGTCAAGTCCGTGAGCGGCGAAATCTCGCTCGAAAAATTGGCGCACACGCACGTCGAGGCGACGAGTACCAACAGTTCGATTGGCTACGCGGGCGCGCTCGTCGAGGGCGGACTCTACATCTTCAAGAGCCATTCGGGCAGCGTGACGCTCACTCTGCCGCCCGATTCCGCGTTTCAACTCAACGCCAAAGTCCATCATGGCGGAGAGATCGTTACGGATTTTCCGATCCGCCAGGTACCTCTGGTGGCGAGCACAGACCCGCGCAACCCCTCGCCCGTCGGCGGCGCATTGTTGAACGACGGGCGGCTCACGGGCGTCACGGGCAAGGCCGACAAACGCGCCGCCACGCTGGTCCTTTCGTCTTTCAGCGGGACGCTGCACTTGCAACGGCAAGCGCCGTAGTGCGCGTTTTTTGTCGTTGCCCCCGCGCGTTCGTTAAACTTTGGTGCTCCCCGTGCGTTTAATAGTTATGGCCTCCGGTTTGCAAACGAGTTGTGAACAGAACCGTTTGCGGTCGAACCGGGCAGGCGGAAATTGACAATCGAACGACGGAAACTGAAAACCGCGCGGCGAAAAAAAATATTGCCACAAAATCAACGGTGGCGGTGTTTTCTCAGTATAAGTGGTTAGTTGGTTTGAAAATGCGGCGGTTTGAAACGTTTCGGTCGTTGGTCGCGTCCTACTGCATGAGACGCGACCGGGGTGTTAACGAGAACGCGACCGGGCGTTCCCAGAAGTGGGACGCGCAGAGATTGAGACTAAAGCGCGACGCCGCGCATGCAGAGGTTGAGGAGGTAGCGAGATGCGACGAAAATTAGGAATGTTAATTCTGGTCGGTGTCACGGTGTTAGCCGGAACGCAAGAGGCCGTGCGCCAGTTCGACGGGCTGCGTTCGACTCTGAACGACCTGACGCGCGCGAGTTTGTGGAGCGGTCTCATCGTCTACGCGCAGCCCGTCGCCGACGGTAAACTTCCTTCGCCGCAAATCTACTACCTAATGCCGCGCGACACGCAACGGCCCGCCTCGCCCGCCGCGCAGCCGGAAGCCGTGCTGGCCGACAACAACAACAACGGCAACGCCGCGAAGCCCGAAACGAAAAACAACCACACGGAGGAAGCGGCGGACGAGGGCACGGACGTTTTAGCGTCGGCAGTCGCGGCGGCGCGCGAAGTTGAAGACGCCGCGAAGTCGGAACTTGTGTTGCTGCCGCAGCACGCGGGCGCGGTTGTCGTCGCCGCCGCTCCGAAGTTAGAGAAGGCGCGCGTTTATGAAGAAGTTGCGCGGAACGAAGTGGCCGTGCGCCGCTTCAGACAGGACGCCGACGCGGTCGCCAAAGTTTTTGTGAAGGAATTCAACGCCGCGAGGATCAAAGCGGAGACCGAGCGCTTCATCGCCGCGCAGGAGCAGCTTGAGACCTTGAAGTTGAAAGCGCTTGGCGACGCCGAGCGTCTGCACGGGCAGATCGAGAACAGCCGGATCGAACTGAGGGTCTTGCGCCGCGCGCCGCACTCCGAGCACCTGGAGCGCCTGAAGGCCGTGAGTTCCTTGACGGAAGAGCATGAAACGGCGCTGCCCGCCATTTCGGGCGTCGCTTGCGAGAAGACGGTCAACACGCAGGAAGGTCTTGGGCTGGATGCGCCTGCGGCCATCGAAGCGCCCGCGACTGCGCCGGTGCCGAGCGTGCGAGGTGCGAGCGAGCCTCTCGCCGAAGCGGAGGTTTCTCCGGTCATCACGCTGATGGGCAACAATTGGGCGCTCGATTGCGACACCGAGCCTGAATTCAAATAAGTGAGGATGCGCCGCCCGCCGTCGTCGCCTTTGTCGGGCTGACAGCGGCGGGAGCAGAGAGAGTCGTCGCGAGCGGCGTGCGTGAGGGGTAAAAGTTAAGAGCTGGAGTCGCCGCTGAGCGCGAGGGGCGCGCCCCGTAAAAAGTTCCCGTACAAGTCGAGCCGAGGTTGGCGGAGGCAGCGTGTTTCCGTCGGTGGATAAGTGTGTGCCTGAAACCGGGTCGAAAAACTTTGAATTGATTTGCCACTAACAGGAGAACGAAACATGTTGAGATACAGATGGATGCAAGCTTTACTTTTCGTCGCCGTCGCCGTGCTGACCGCGCCGCAAGTCGGCAGCCGACTCGTCGCTTTGAACGCGCACGTCGCCGACAGCTTCACCGCCTCCGCGCAGGAAGACAAACATAAAGATAAGGACAAACACAAAGACAACCACAAGGGCGACCACCGCAATTACGACGACAGCGACTTTACGGAAAAGGACGAGGTGCGCCAGAGCTATCAACTGACGCCCGGCGCGACCGTGCGCGTCGCAGGCATTAACGGCGCGGTTGACATAGAGACTTCGAACGGCAGCACCGCAGAGGTTCACATCGTGCGCTCGGCGCGCAGCCGCGCAGACCTCGAACACCGCAAGATCATCATCGAGCACACACCGGCGAGCCTCGTCGTGCGCGGCGAGAACGACAGCGAGCGGCGCTACGCGCGCGGCGAGCAACCGCAGGTGCGCCAGCGCGTCACCCTGCGCCTACCGCGCCAGATCGACCTCACGGCGAGCGGCATCAACGGCAGAACAAACGTCGGCGAAGTTGACGGCCCCGTCAAAGTCAGCGGCATCAACGGCAAGGTCGAAGTGGCGCAGGCCATCGGCTATTCCGAACTCTCCGGCATCAACGGCTCGGTCATCGTCACCATCGCGCAACTCGGCGAGCGCGGCATACGCGTGAGCGGCATCAACGGCGCGGTCGAACTGCGCTTCACGGACGCCTTGAACGCAGACCTTAAAGTGACGGGCATCAACGGTTCGGTCAACGCCGACATGCCGAACGTCACGGTGCAGGGCACTGTGAGCCGCAACAATTTCAACGCGCGCATCGGTTCGGGCGGCGCGCCCATCAACGTCTCCGGCGTCAACGGTCGCGTGCGTCTCTCGCCGCGAAGCTGAGAAAACAGTGACGAGTGACAAGTGACGAGTGACAAGTTAAAACAGAAATCCTGACTTATAACTTGTCTTCAACTCGTCACTTGTCACTCGTCACTTGTCACTGATTTTGAGAGGTGAATGCGATGAGCAGAAGAATTGTGAAGCGTGCGGCGTCGGTGTTGGGCGCGTTGCTGTTGCTGACGGGCGCGGCGTTCGCGCAGGATGGCGAGGGAAGCCAGGGGCAGTTGCGCGAGGAGTTTCACCAGAGCTACCCGCTGTCGCCGCAGGGGCGTGTGACGCTGAAGAACATCACGGGCGCGGTGCGCATCACGGCCTGGGATCGCGCGGAGGTTCGCGTGGACGCCGTCAAACGCGGCGAGTCGCGCGAGCGTCTGGACGAGGCGAAGATCGTGGTTGACGCGAACTCGGACAGCATCTACATCGAGACGCGCTACCCCGAAGAGGCTTTCAGGGACGAGGCGGGCGTTAAGCGTCGGCGCAACGCGGCGAGCGTGGATTACACCGTGAGCGTGCCGCGCGGCGCGCGCCTCGAATCCATCGAAGTCATCAGCGGCAGGCTCGACATCGAAAACGTGTCGGGCGGCGTCAGGGCTTCGTGCATCAGCGGTCGCTTCACGGCGCGCAATCTTTCGGGCGAGGCGCGTTTGTCCAACGTCAGCGGCATGCTCGAAGCCACCTTCGACCGCCTCAACGATGCGAGCAACATCACGCTCGGCAACGTCAGCGGCCAGATCATCCTGAACATCCCTTCGGACGCGAGCGGCACGATCAAGGCCAGCACGCTCTCCGGCCACATCTTGAATAATTTCGGCCTGCCCGTGCGTCGCGGCGAGCACATCGGCAACGATCTATCCGGTCAACTCGGACAGGGCGGCGGCACGCGCATCAGACTCAACAACGTCAGCGGCCAGATCAAGATTCAGCGCGCCGCCGACGGGCGCACGCCCTCAGCCGTGACAAACCTCCTGTCCGACGCGCACCCCGAACGCGAGGGCGCGACGCAGGACGACATTCAAAAACAGGTCGCGCGCGAGATCGAACGCGCCATGCGCGACACAGAACGCGCGGTGCGCGACACGGAACGTATGGTGCGCGACACGGAACGCGTCGTGGAACGCACGAATCGCGCCGCCGAACGCGCCAACCGTGACGCCGAACGCGCGAACCGCGCCGCGCCGCGCACGCGCGAGGCGGTGCAGAACACGGAGCGTGCGCGCCGCTCCGCCGAACGCGCCGCGCGCGACTTGGAGCGCAGCCAGTTGCAGATCGAGCGCGAGGTTGAACGCGCGGCGCGCGAGGTCGAGCGCGCGATGGAGGCGCAGGAGCACGGCGTCGCCGAACACGGCGACGCGGCTTATCGTCTCACCGAGCGCGAGTCGAAATCCTTCAACGTGTCGGGCAGGCCGCGCGTCCAGATTAAAACCTTCGACGGCTCGATCAACATCCAGCCGACCAACGAGCCGGTCGTGCGTTTCACCGCCGTCAAACGCGCGCGCGACGAACAGTCCATGCGCGGCATACGCCTGCGCGCCGAACAGACCGGCGACGGCGTCTTGATCATCGCAGAGTTCGATAAGACGGCGGCGCGCAATAGCGAGCACGGCACGGGCGCAGCCGTCGCGCTCGACGTGTGGTTGCCGCGCAGCGCGAACGTCAACGTGCGTTCGGGCGACGGTCGCCTGCGCCTGTCGGGGATAGAAGGCGAGATCGATTTGCACACGGGCGACGGTTCGGTTGACGTGACGGAGAGCAAGGGTCGGCTCACGGTCGAGACGGGCGACGGGCGCGTGCGCGTCGCAGGCTTCGACGGCGACGCGACCGTGCAGACGGGCGACGGGCGCATCACGCTCGACGGTCGTTTCAATAAACTCTCCGCGCGCACGGGCGACGGCGCGATCTCGCTCGCCCTGCCCGAAGGCGCGAACGCGCGCATCGAGACGGATTCCGAGCGCGTCGTCAACGACATGTCGGCGGTGGCCGAAGAGGCCGACACGGAAGACGGCGTGCGCCGCGTCAGGCATTGGCGCGTCGGTTCGGGCACGGGCGGCCAGATCACGCTGCGCACGGGCGACGGGCAAATTTTCCTCCGTCGCACGGGCGACGAGCGCGAGTAATTAGTGATCCGAATTTATGGAAAACGGGGCGCATCTGCTTCGCATTTAGACGAAACATTTCCGGCAGGTGGCGCGTCTAATAGCCAAACGGTATGTGTCCGCCGCTCCCCCCAAGCGGCATTTGAGCAAGCGCCCCGTTTTCCGAATCGCTAAAACTTTTTCGAGATGTAATGAATCACAACCTATTTTTGTTTGTTCCGCAGACGCTTCGACAGCCGGCCACCACGCCGGCTCGAAGCGTTTTTGTTTCCGAATTTTCGGAACGCGCGTTCGACCAACACGCGCACAAGTCTTACCTGTTTGGTCGCTAACTTCGCAAGAGAGCGCGCAGTTTGGGAACCGGCGCGTGCATTTTAGTCAGAGGTCATATCAATGAGAGAAAGAGCCGTCCAATGCTCTGCACGTTCCGGCGCGTCGCCCAGGCACCTGCTGCGCCGTCAAACCCCGGAAGCGCAATCAACAATCGTCACGCGCGCACGCCGCAACGCGCTCCGGCGCATGCTGGCCTTCGCCCTGGCGTCGTGCGTCTCGCTCGTCGCGCTCATACCGCAGACGCACGCGCAGGAAGTCGCGTTGCGCACGGACAAGTCGAAAGCCAAGACGACGACTGGAAACGTCGCGCCCGTCGCCGCGCCGCGCATGCGCCGCATCGCTTCGCTTCGCACGCGCGAGACGACCGAAGGCGCGCGCGTCACCGTCACGTCCGATGCGGAGTTGACGAACTACACGGCCTACGAGAGCGACGGTCGCTTCGTCGTGCACATACCGCTGGCCGACGCGGGCGACGATGCCGCGCGGCTCGCAGCGAGTTTAGAGGGGCGCGGTTTTGAAGACGTGCAAATCGAGCGGCGCGGGTCTGACGTGTTGCTCTCTTTCAAGTTGGAGGCGGGCGCGCGGGCGGAGGTCAAGCAGAGTTTCAATCGTCTCGAAGTGCGCTTCGCGATGCAGGACGCGGCGCAGCAGAAAACGAAATCCGGCAGCGGCAGCAACGACGCGAAAGACGCGCAAACATCGCAAGACCCCGTGCCGTCCATAGCGTCGCCGTCACCGACGCCCCCGACGCCCGCGACGGGCGCGACCGGCACGGCGAGCGACCCCGGCGTCGTCGGCCCGTCCATTACTTCGAGCGATAGCTCGAACGTGACCGAGAGAATCAACCGCGCGAAGGTGACGGCGGGCAAAGGCCGTTCGATCACACTGCCGCCGGAGAAGGCCGCGCCCGTCGTCGTCCCGCGCCTCGACACGCCGCCCGTCA
>DATHBB010000133.1:0-22326 GCA_035296385.1 Pyrinomonadaceae bacterium
GCCTTCCTCCTCGACGCGGATTGCGCGCAAGCCCTCGTCGCCGCCGAGCGCGTCCGCGCCGCCATCGAAGAACACGCCTTTTCCTCCACGCGTCACGGCACGCCCGCCGCCGCAGCGGAAGAGAACCGCACGCTCCGCATCACTATAAGCATCGGCGTCGCCGCCTACCCCGACGACGCGCGCGACCCCATCGAACTCATCGAACTGGCCGACACGGCGCTCTACCACGCCAAACAATCGGGCCGAAATCGCGTCAGCGCCTTCTGCTTCGCGCCCGACGAAGGAACTGCGGCGCGCGAACTTCGCCCGCGCAACGCCTCGCCCAGAAACGAGTGAGATAAAGCTGGCAGCAACTAAACCTGTCTGTTATCATGCCGTCACTCCAGCAACCCCCGAATCCCCTTGTAGTCTCGAACGCCTGCGACTCGAATGTTTGTCGCGCGCCGCAAAGGATCAAGAATTTGTCGAAGCCAACAACTCTCGCGCGCGCCGCCAAACGTCTCGCGCTCTTCGTCTGCGTCGTCGTCGCTTTGGCCGCGACAGTTGCAGCGCAAACGGGGCGAACACAGAGTCAGGCGGTCGCGCCCGCGCAGTCGCCTACCCCGCAGCCGAACGCGACACACGCCACGACTCCTTCAGTCGCAAACGCTACTTCAAACGCGACTGACAATCATGATCTCTCGATCACGGCGACAGTCACCGCGCGCGAACTGCTGTTTGAAGTTGTGCCGAACCCGAAGGTCGAGTTCCCGGGACGCCCGCGCCGCGACACGGTCTGGGAAGCGGATCGCACGAATTTGCCCGCGCAGGTGCAACCCGGCGTCACCTATCGAGACATCGGCATACGCCTCCGCATCACGAGCGTCTTCGCGGACATCGAACGCATCGTCGCCGAAGCGCTCGGCGAGATTCCCGTGAGCGACGACGCACCGCCGCGACAACAGGTGGAGCCGAACGCGCCGCCGCCAACCAACAACCTGACGCCGCAACCTGACAACACGACACCGCCGCCTGACAACGCGCCGACTGCCACGACGAGCGGTGCGCCGCAGACTAACAACGCGACAACGCCTTTCACAACTCCCGCGCAAACTTCACGCGACGCGTCCGCGAACAGGATTCCAGCGCGCCGCGTGCCGCGTCCGGGGGGGCGACCGTGATGAGTCGAATCGTTCGCCGCGTCGCGCGGGTTGCGTTCATCGTCGCCGCGCTCTCTGTCGTCGCCGCCGCGCAGGAGCGCGTTCCGGCAAACAGCCGCGAGCCGCGCGTCCCGCAGCCGAACGCGACCGCGACGCCCGCGACGAACGCGCAAGGGGACGTGAACGAAGATTTTGAATTGAACATAGACGAGCGGCGCATCACCGAGCGCGATTTCTACGCCTCAACCGCGATTGAAGCGGGCGAAGAAAGCGCGCGCGGGTTGTACTTGCGCGTCGGCGTCGGCGTCGGCGCGAGCGAGATCGACGTGCTCTTGCGCAACGTGCGCGGGCGCGTGCGCTTTCACGGCTCGCTCGAAGCCCTGCGCCGCGTTCTCGACGCGCGCCGTCCGGTGACGACCGCGCCGCCTGAACCGAATGTGCCTTGAAGTTTTCAATTCTCCCAAACACTGTAGTGAGATGGACGGAGTCTTATCCCGACCTTTCGCACGAAAGCCGACGTTCTCGTTTCATCAAACTTTTTCTGAGGAGAACCGCCCAATGAACAAGCTCTCGTCTCTCGGAGTTGTCATCGCCATCACCGCCGCCATCGCGTGCCTGACCTGTTTGAACGCGCAGGCGCAGACGCAGAACTCCACCGTCTCGCGCGGCACGAACGACGCTTCAATTTTCGCCAACACATCCACGCAGCAGCCGCAGACGCAGCAACCGCGCCCGTCGCCCTCGCCCGTCCCGACCGTGCGCCCACTCTCGCAGGAGGACACACAGCGCCAGCAGGCCGCAAGCGAACGCCGCCGCCAGTCAGCCGCGTCGGGCGACCCCGACGTGTTGCTCGACGTGCCCAACCTCTCGGTCGAAGAGATCACTCTGGAAGTGGAAAACCTGCGCGCGAAAGTTTCGCTCGACGCGCGTTTGGCGAACCTCCTGCACTTGTCTGCCGGAGCCGACGCCGGAATCGATAAAGTCAAACTCACGATCAAGGGCGTGCGCGCAGAGTTGTTGTTGAAGGTCAGGCTCGACAACGTCGCCGCCATCATTGATCGCACGCTCACCACCATTGATCGCAACCCGCAAATCCTCGAACGCCTCTTGCAGAGCGTTGACAACACGGTCGGCACGGTGGGCGGCGTCGCGGGCACCGCGCTGCAACCGGGCGGCGTCGTTGATCGCACGGTCGGCACGGTCGGGCAGACTCTGAACAACGTTACGCAGCCGGGCGGCCTGCTGAGTTCGACCGTCAACACTCTGGGTCAAACTTTGCAGCGCACGGTTGATCGTTCGGGCAACATACTCGAACGCACGCTCGACACGGCAGGCACGGTCGTCAACCAGCGCACGGTCGGCAACGTGTCGAGTTTGAGCGTGCTGCGCGAAACGACGGGCGCGGGCGGCCAAATCCTGCGTCAGGTGCGCGACACTTCGGGCGCGGTCATCGAACTCACGCTCGACGCGGCGGGCAGAGTCACCAACTCGCGCGTCATCAGTCAGGCGACGGGCGCGAATCCGAGACAGTAAATCAGCAGTTGGAACGCTACATACACACCCGGTTTATCGCGGCGCATGTCTTTAATGTCCCGCAGGGACAATTGACAACAGCCCAGCACTTCAGTGCTGGGTAAAGTTCCAAGAAAGAAAAATGAGTCCCGTAGGGACGATTGAATCCCTCATTCAATCGTCCCTACGGGACTCAACTTATTTTTTCGCAGTTTCCCCAGCGATAAATCGCTGGGCTATTGTCAATTGTCCCTGCGGGACATCAAGAACAAAGCTGGGCACAGTTCGTTTCTCATATTCCCTCTGGCATCTGCCTGTCAGCGCAGACTCTTAATTTTCAAGGTTATGCAACTTGGCCGCGCCGCGCGCGTTTAAGACGTGCCGCGCGGACAGGCTTGCGGCGCGTTGCGCCCCCCGTGCCGCCCGCGTTATCCTTTCCGCATCCGGTTCAAGTGTTGACCCCGACCCTCGCTTGATGATTCCGTTTGTTTCAAAAGTGACGTAAAAAGTAGTGATAGAAAATCTCAACCTCGCTTCCAACCCCTTTCGCAATCGCACGCTGCCGTGGACGGTGGCGGCCATCGTCGCCTGCGTCTCGGTGTTGGCGCTCGCCTTTACCATCAGCCAGTTCAGGCAGACGCGTGCGCGCGCCGACGTGGTCGAGCGCGACGTGCGCGGCCTGCGCACGGAAGAGGCTTCGCTGCGCGCGAAGGCCAACGCCGTCACGCAATCGCTCACGCCCGATCAACTGCGCACGCTCGAAGCCGCGCACGGCATCATAGACCGACGCAACTTCTCCTGGTCGCGCCTGTTCGCAGACCTCGAAGCGGCGCTGCCGCAGGGCGTCAGGGTACAGCGCATCGCCGTGCGCGACGTGGCGCATAGCGGCGGCGCGGAACTGGAGTTGGCCGTCGTCGCGCGCAACGCGACTGACATCACAGGGATGCTCGGCACGATGGCGCAAGGCCGCATCTTCTCCGCCGACCTGCTCACGGAAAACCGCAGCGACAAAGGCATCGAGTCAACTCTGCGCGTGCGCTACACGCCGGGCGCGCGCCCCGTCACGACGACGAACGCCGTCGAGAGCGCGTCGCGTCGTAGCGACGGCGACGCGGCGGGCGGCGAAGTATCTTCTGCATCGGGCACGTCGAAAATTTCCGGTCGGGAGGTGGCGCAGTAATGAAGGACTCACGCCGCGCCGCGCCGCCGGAACGCAAACGCATGGTCTCGCCCGCGGAGATTCGCGCGCGCCTGCGCGAAGCGCGCTCGACGCGCCCCGCCGGAGCGATCCGCCTCCCCGAAATAATCGCGCTCACGGTCGCCGCGCTGCTCCTCACGGTCGCCGCGTGCGCCTACTTCTTTCTGCTCGTGCCGGAGAGGTCGCGCCTCGCTGCTTTGGAGAACGAGAGCGCGCAGTTGCAGGCGAAGTTGCGCGCGTCGAGCGAAGGCGTCGAACGCAACGAGAGCACGGAGGCGAGCGTAGATAAGATCGTCACGAGCCTCAACGACTTTGAGACGACCGTGCTGGCCGCGCGCGATCCGCAAACCACCACGGCGGTCATCGAAGAGTTGAACGACAAGACGCGGCGGCATAACCTCGCGCGCGCGCAGTTTTCTTTCAGCCACCTCGACGAGTTCGTGCCCGGTCAGACCAGTTCGCAGCAATCGAGCGCGCGCGCGGGCGCGTCGGGCAACACCTCGAAGCGCGAGAGCGTCTTTCCGGCCATCGACATCAGCCTGACCATCGAAGGCCCTTACGGCAACCTGCGTCGCTTCATACGCGACATCGAGCAGAGCCGCCGCTTCATCGTCATCAACGGCATCCAACTCGAAGGCGTCTCGGACACGGGCAACGCCGCGCGCGCCGCGCTCGTCAGCCTGCGCCTCGACATGTCAACGCACTTCCGTCGCAGCGGCAGCGCGTCGGGCGGCGCAACGTCCGTGCCCGCCGCGACATCTCAGTGACCGGCAAAGTTCGGAAATTTTTATGGCACTCTTTGAAGGTAAAACCCCCGGGGAACGCAACAAGCTGATCGCGGCCATCGCATTCGGCGCGGTCGCGCTCCTCTTGCTCGGTCGGATGTTCTTTGGCGGAAGCGACACGCCCGCACGCCGCACCGCGAACACCAACAACCGGAACACGCGCGCCGTGAGCGGCACGACGGCGAACGGCGCGAACGGAAGCGCGCCAGCCGACGCGTCGAACGACTTGATCCGGATGCCGCGCGAACTCTCCATCGAGCGCGTGAGTTACAGCGTGCCCGACGCCGGACGAAATATCTTCGCCTTCTACGTTGCGCCGGTGAAGGCCACACCGCAGACAACCGTTGAGGCCACCGTGCCCGAAGCGACGCCGGCCCCGACGCCGCCTCTCACGCTCTCCGGCATCTCGCCCTCGAACGTCACGGCGCGGACGGGCGACTTCCAGTTGCAACTCACCGGCGACAAATTCACGCCGCAGGTGCGCGTCTACGTTGACGGGCAGGAACTACAGACCACCTTCGCGAGCGAGCAGCAACTCTCGACGACCGTGCCCGCCGCGCTCATCTCCGCGCCCGGCGCGCGCCAGATCGTCGTCCGCACGCCCGACAATCAACTCTATTCCAACGATACGGCGCTCAACGTCTCCGCCCCGCCGACGCCGCCCTTCACCTTCGTCGGCATCCTCGGCAGCCCGCGTTACAACGACAAGGCGATTTTGAAGAACCAGAGCAACGAACTCATCACCGTGCAGCGCGGCGACACGGTCGCCGGGCGCTTCAAAGTGACGAGCATTTCCACGCGCGCCGTCGAGTTCACGGACGCGCAGTTGCAGATCAAGCACACGCTGCCCTACGTCGAGAGCCGCGCTTCGGGCAGCAGTTCGCCGCCGGGCAGCCCTGCGGGCGGTTCGCCCCGCTTCGTGCCGCCCAAGCCACCCGCCACAGACGATGATGACGGCGACGATGAACCATAAGCTTAAACACCGGGAACGCGCTTCTTCTCCCATCGGCGCGGCACGGCGGCGCGCCGACGGGAGAAGAAGCGAAGGCGGCTACACGCTCGTCGCGCTGCTCGCCCTGATGACCATACTCGCGCTCGCGCTCACCGCCGCCGCGCCGCGCATGCGCCAGCAATCGCAACGCAATCTCGAACATGAGGCCATCGCGCGCGGCGAAGAGGTCGCCGAAGCTATCGCCCTCTACCAACTCGCCAAGACGACCCCGCCGAAAAGCATGAACGATCTGCTCGAAGGGGTCGAGCCGTTCCCCGGCGCGTTCAAGAAGATTCAGATTCTGCGCAAGGAGGCCGCGCGCGACCCGCTCAACAACGACGGCGAGTGGAGACTCATCCGCGCCGACGACCGCACCTTTCTGGATTTCAAGCAGAGCGTGTTGGAGTACAACGGCGGCATCCCGCCCGTGACGAGCGCGCGCTATAAATTTTTTGAACCGGCGGGACTCATTCAAGGCGGCGCGATTCTCGGTCTCGACAACGACAAGCGCGACCGGAAGACGGACGACGCGAATTGCGAACTCGATACTTCGCCGAACGAAACGGCCACGCCCTTCATCGGCGTCGCCAGCCGCAGCCGTTGCCCTTCGGTCATCACCTACTACGGCATCGAACGCCACGACCTCTGGGTCTTCACTCCCGTCTACCGCTGAACACATATCCAACATCTCAAGAGCGCGTGTTGACGATCATCAACACGCGCTCTTCGCGTCTCTCATTCATTCATCTCACACGCGCCGACTCGTCGCGCGTTGAAAAAAATTATAACGATCAACGATTAAGTTATTGACAACTGATCGCTTTATGTTTATAAGTCCAACATGTTGTGCGCCGTTTACCCTAGGCCACAAGATGAAATTCGACACAGTATCTTGTGGTGTTAATCTAAAAAGAGGAAAAGGAGCAACGAAGACTTATGGCAACAAAGAAAGCTGGTGGTTCCAAGAAGGGTGGTTCAAAGGGCGGCTCCAAAGGCGGCTCGAAGGGCGGTTCCAAGGGCGGCTCGAAGGGCGGCTCGAAGGGCGGTTCGAAAGGCGGCTCGAAGGGCGGTTCCAAGGGCGGCTCGAAGAAGCGGTAGTAGTAGTCAGTTCGGTCGGAGTAACTCAACAACCTGCACTGGCGCACACGACACATTCGGTCTTCGACAAAGACCATTCAAAAGGACGGCGAATGCTACTACAGCACGCCGTCCTTATTCTTTTGTCCGTATTCTTTTGTCCGTTGTCAGTTGTCCGTTGTCAGTTGCATGTGGTTATCACATGAGCTGCTAAAGATGGAATTGCTCAACTGACCACGGACAAAGAACAACTGACAACTGACAACTGACTACTGACAACTCTTTATGATTCACGTCGCTCTCGTCGAACCGGAGATACCGCCGAACACGGGCAACATCGCGCGCCTGTGCGCGGCGACGCATACGCCTTTGCACATCGTCGGCGTGGCGGGCTTTCGTCTGGACGCGCGTGCGGTGCGGCGCGCGGGGCTGGACTACTGGCCTGAAGTGCAACTCACGCGACACCGGGACCTCGACGCGCTCAGCCTCGCGCTCCCCTCGTCGCGCTTCGTCTATCTCACCACGAAAGCCCGCCGCAGCTACACCGATTGGCGCTACCTGAACACGGATTGTTTGATTTTTGGCCGGGAAACGCGCGGTTTGCCCGAAGAAGTGCTGCGCGCCAACTGGCCGAATTGCATCACGATCCCGATGCCGAACCCCAACGTCCGCAGCCTCAATCTCGCCACCTCCGTCGCCATCGTGCTCTACGAAGCGTTGCGCCAGACGCGCGCGTTTCAACCCTGAACGAGCGTCATTTCACACACTTTAGAGAGCGCCTGAAAGTCGAACGGTCACGGCCCGTCTTTCGAGTCGGAATCCTGGCGTCCGTTCGGCGCAAGGATAATCGGGCGGCGCGTGTTATGATATGCGGTTTGATGTGGCGCGGCGAAACGCGCCGTTTTGATCTATGTAGGGGAGTTATGACTAACGAAAGAAAAGATATACGCAACATCGCCATCATCGCGCACGTCGATCACGGCAAGACGACGCTCGTTGATGCGATGCTCAAACAGGCGGGGACATATCGCGAGAACGAACACATCATTGATCGCGTGATGGATTCGATGGACCTGGAGCGTGAGCGCGGCATCACGATCATGGCGAAGAACACGGCGGTGCGCTACGGCGACGTGAAGATCAACATCCTCGACACGCCCGGCCACGCAGACTTCGGCGGCGAGGTCGAACGCGTCTTGAAGATGGTGGACGGCGTGATGCTCTTAGTGGACGCGGCGGAAGGTTGTCTGCCGCAGACGCGCTTCGTCTTGCGCAAGGCTCTGGAGTTGCGCCTGCCCGTTATCGCCGTCGTCAACAAGATCGACCGTCAGGACGCGCGACCGGCGGAAGTGGTTGACGAGATTTACGAACTGTTTCTCGACCTCGACGCGAACGACGCGCAGATCGAGTTTCCCATACTCTACGCCGTCTCGCGCGACGGCATCGCGAAGAAGCAGTTGACCGACGACTCGAACGATCTCCGCCCGCTCTTCGATCAAATCATCGAGACGATCCCCGCGCCGCGCGCTCTGCGTAACGACGCGCTGCAACTGCTCGTCGCGAATCTCGATTACAACGAGTATGTCGGGCGGCTCGCCATCGGGCGCATCTTCTCCGGCGAGATCGCGCAGGGCGAAACCGTCTCGGTCGTCAAGCGCGACGGCTCCGTGCAGAAGACGCGCGTGTCGCAGCTTTACGCGTTCGAGGGGTTGAAGCGCGAGCCGGTGGCGCGCGCTGGCGTCGGCGACATCGTCGCGCTCGCCGGAATGGAGGGCATCGAGATCGGCGAGACGATTTCCAGCGCCGACAACCCGCAGCGTCTTCCCGTCATCGCGGTTGACGAGCCGACGATCTCGATGATCTTCAGCGTTAACAACTCACCGTTCGCGGGTCGGGAAGGGAAGTACGTCACGTCGCGGCAACTGCGCGAGCGGCTCGACCGCGAACTCTTGAGCAACGTCGCGATCCGCGTGGAAGAGACGGAGACGCCGGATCAATTCAAAGTTTCGGGACGCGGCGAACTGCAACTCGCGATCCTGATCGAGATGATGCGGCGCGAGAGCTACGAGCTACAGGTGTCCAAACCGCAGGTCATCACGCACCAGCAGGACGGCAAGACTCTGGAGCCTATCGAGCAGGTCGTCGTCGATTGTCCGGACGAATTTATCGGCGTCGTGACGGAGGCAATGGGGCGGCGCAAAGGGCAGATGACGAAGATGGTCAACCACGGCACGGGGCGCGTGCGTCTGGAATTCGAGACGCCCTCGCGCGGCATGATCGGCTTTCGCAACGAGTTTCTGACCGAGACTAAGGGCACGGGCTTGCTCAACACGCTCTTCTTACGCTGGGGCGAGTGGCAGGGCACGATGCGCGGGCGCGCTACGGGGTCGCTCGTCTCCGACCGCATGGGCGAGACGACGACTTACGCGCTCTTTAATTTGCAGGAGCGCGGGACGATGTTCGTGCGCCCCGGCGTAAAGGTTTACGAGGGCATGATCATCGGCGAGAACGCACGCGCCGTTGACCTCGACGTGAACGTCATCAAGGAGAAGAAGTTGACGAACATGCGCGCCGCCTCAGCGGATGAGGCGATGCGCCTCGTGCCCGTCAAAGACCTCTCGCTCGAACAGGCACTGGAGTTCATCGCCGACGACGAACTCGTGGAAGTCACGCCGCAAACGATTCGCCTGCGCAAGCGCGTGCTCGCCTCGAACCTGCGACCGAAGAAGAAAGAGGCGGAAGCGAAGCAAGGCTGAGCGCGTTCGGTAACTGGGCGTGATGAAAAATGAGATCGATGTCATACGCGATCTGGCGGGCAAGTTTTCGCAGGGCGGCATTGACTACATGCTGACCGGCTCGCTCGCCATGAACTACTATGCCGCGCCGCGCATGACGCGTGACATTGATGTGGTCGTGGCCTTAGAGCCGACGGACGCGGAGCGTTTTGCAGATCTGTTCGCCGCCGACTATTACGTGGTGCGGGAGGCGGTCGCCAGAGCTATCGCGCGCGAATCCGTGTTCAACTTGATCCATCAGGATGCCGTCATCAAAGTGGATTGCATCGTGCGTAAAAGCAGTGAGTACAGGTGGCTGGAATTCTCGCGGCGCAAAGCGATCTCGCTTCAGGATTTCACCACCTGGATCGTGAGCAAGGAGGATTTAATCATCTCCAAACTCGATTGGGCGCGCGACTCGCGCTCCGAGTTGCAATTGCGAGATGTGAAAAACTTGCTGGCGACCGGGTATGACGCGCGCTACATGAAGGAGTGGACGCAAAAGTTGGGTCTCGGTGATTTGTGGGAAGAGTGTTTGCATGGATGATACCGCTCCCGAAGCGCGTGAGATGATGTCGGCGCTCCTCATGCGGCGATCCGGCGAAGAACGCTTCGTCATGGGCGCGCTGATGTTCGACGCGGCGCGCGAACTTGTCATCGCGTCTCTCCCGCCTGATCTGCCGCCGCCGGAACTCAAGCGCAGGTTGTTCGAGCGCATTTACGGCTTTCCGTTGCCAACTGACGCTCAGGCTTCCGGCGATTGAGCGGCGCGGAGGGTGCGGAATTCATAGAGACTCCACAAGGCGCATGCATGCCTCGAACATGTGACCGGAGAAAAAAGAAGCGACGGCGAGACGAAAGTGAGAAGAGAAAAGCAGAATGGCCGCGACACTTTTAATGTCGCGGCCATTTATCGTCAGTCATCGCCCGCGTCGTCTTCATCCTCGTCCCTGGCCGGATCGTAAACTTCGTAGCCCGTGCCGTCATCGTAGTAATAATTTTGCGGGGCGCGTTCGCGCTCCGGCGGCGCATCGTGTTCGTCGGGTTCTGTTGTATCATCTCGCCGTTCGCTCAATTTCATTCTCCCCTTTAGAGCATAAAGTTATGTGCCGCTTTCTCGCTTATGCGGGCGCGCCGTTGTTGCTGGCGGATTTATTATACCGCCCGGTGAACTCGCTGATCATGCAGAGCTACAAGGCGCGCGAGCGCGCGGAGCCTTTGAACGGCGACGGGTTCGGCGTCGGCTGGTACGTGCCCGAAGTTGACCCCAGCCCTTGCGTGCAGCGGACGGTGATGCCCGCGTGGTCGAACCGCAACTTGCAGAGCCTCGCGTCGAAGGTGCGCGCGTCGTGTCTCTTCGCGCACGTGCGCGCGGCCTCTCCGGGCATGAGCGTGATCGAGTCGAACGTGCATCCGTTCGTCTATGATCGTTTCATGTGGATGCACAACGGCGCGGTCGCAAACTTCGAGCGCATCAAGCGGCGTCTGCGCGAGAGTTTGAAGGACGAGTTTTACAACATGGTGATGGGCACGACCGATTCGGAGCACGCCTTCGCCCTGTTTCTCAACTCTTTGCGCGTGCCGTTCGGCGAAGCGCGCGGCGACGACATGCGCGCCGCGCTCGTCGAGACCATCGCGCTCTTGAACGGTTGGACGCGAGACGCGGGCGTAGTCGAGGCTTCACATTACAACTTCGCCGTGACGGACGGGCAATCAATCGTCGTCTCGCGCTACTGCTCGGCGGAGGGCGTTGCCGCCAACTCGCTGCACATCTCGCGCGGCCAGCGCTTCGAGTGCCTGCCCGGCGGCATCTGTGACATGCACACGGTGCGCGAGCAGGAGCAGGCGGCGGCGGTCATCGTCTCAAGCGAACGTCTGACGGACGATAAAGACGATTGGCTCGACGTGCCCGACAATCACACCGTCACGGTCACGCCGGATTTGAACGTGCGGGTCGAAGCGATCAACTTGTAAGCAAACGAAACGGGTTATGAAAAACAGCATTAAGCGACGCACACTCGCCGCGCTCTCGGTCGTCCTCCTTCTCCTTCCACAAATAAACGCCGCGCAACAAACGCCGTCGTCGTCTTCTTCGCCGAAGAAGTTCGAGTTGACAATTGACAGCATCATGCGCGGTGCGGCGCTCGTGGGCTACGAGCCTGTGAACGTGCGCTGGTCGCAGGACGGCGCGCGGGTCTATTTCCGTTGGAAGCGTGCGGGCGAGCCGCGCTTGAAAGAGTTGGACACCTACGTCGTGAACAGCGACGGCGCGAACTTGCGCAAGCTCTCGGAGGAAGAAGCGCGCAGCGCACCGCCTGCGAGCGGAGAGTTGTCTAAGGACAAGCGTTGGACGGTCTTTTCCGACGAGGGCGACATACATCTTTATGAACACGCGCGGGGCGCGCGACGGCCTCTGACGCGCACCTCTGAGATGGAGACGAACCCGCGCTTCACGCGCGACGGCAAGCGCGTCTATTTCACGCGCCAGAGCAATCTCTACGCGCTCTCGCTCGACGGCGGCCTGCTCGAACAGTTGACGGACATACGCGTCGGCGGCGGCGGTGGCGTTCAAACTACGGGCGGCGGGCAGCGTCAACAGGGCGGCTCAAGCGAGTCGCAGCAGGGGCGCGGCACGGACAGTCAGGAATTTTTGAAGAAAGAGGAGCGCGAGTTGCTCGAAGCCGTGCGCGAGCGCGCCGCGCGGCGCGAGGAGCAGGAGGCAAAACGCAAGGCGCGCGACAAGCGAAAATCTTTTAACATCGCGGCGGGGCAAGTCGTCACGAGCCTCACGCTCTCGCCCGACGGCGCATACGCGGTCGTCGTCATCTCCGAGCAAGCCCCCGCGGCGAAGACGGCGATTGTGCCCAACTACGTTACCGAGTCGGCCTACACGGAAGACATACAGACCCGCACGAAGGTCGGCGACGCGCAGGGGCGCACGCGTATGTTCCTCATCTCCGTCGAGACGGGTGAATCTAAGAACGTCGAACACGGCCAGCGCGCCGTTGCCGCGCCCGTCGTCCGCACGCGTACAGAAGGGAACGCCACCGCGCAGGCCGAACGCGAGCGCGGCGCTGAGACGCAGGGACAGCAACAGACTCAAGGGCAGACGCAGCAGGGGCAACCGCCGCCGCGCACCCAGACCGAGAGCACGGCGCAGACGAACGCACAGCAGGCGCGCGAACGCGACGTGCAGCTGTTCCAGTTGCAATGGTCTGAGGACGGGCGACACGCCGCGCTGCTCGCGCGCTCGGCAGACAACAAAGATCGTTGGGTGCTGCTGCTCGATCCGGCGACGGGCAAGACTCGTGTGCTCGCCACGATACACGACGACGCCTGGACGGGCGGCCCCGGCGCGTTCACGCTCGGCTGGCTCGCCGATAATCGTCGCGTCTATTTCGAGTCGGAACAGGACGGCTTCGCGCACCTCTACACAGTTTCGATTGACGGCGGCTCGACGCCCGTGCAGTTGACGCGCGGCGCGTTTGAAGTCTCCGACGTGCGGCTCTCCGACGACAAGACGAAGTTCTATTTCACTTCGAGCGAAGTCAGCTTCGCCGAACGCCACCTCTACGCGATGCCTGTGACGGGCGGTGCGCGCACGCGTCTGACCGCGCTCGCGGGCGACAACGCCGTGGACATCTCGCCCGACGAACGCATGCTCGCCGTCGTGCGTTCCTACAGCAACCGCCCGCCGGAACTTTATCTCGCCGCGAGCGCGCCCATGTCCGAAGCAAAACAGGTGACGACCTCGCCCATCCCCGAATTCTTCACCTACGACTGGATCGATCCGCCCATCGTTGCCATACGCGCGCGCGACGGCCAGACCATACAGGCGCGTCTCTACAAACCCACGCGACCGAACGGCGCGGCGGTCTTGTTCGTGCACGGCGCGGGCTACCTGCAGAACGTGCACAAGTGGTGGAGCAACTATTATCGCGAGTACATGTTTCATCACCTCTTGATGGAGCGCGGCTACACCGTGCTCGACATAGACTATCGCGGCTCGGCAGGCTACGGGCGCGCCTGGCGCACAGGGATATATCGCCACATGGGCGGCAAGGATTTGACCGACCACGTTGACGCCGCGCGCTACCTCGTCTCGGAGCACGGCGTTAATGCGAAGCGCATCGGCCTCTACGGCGGTTCTTACGGCGGCTTCATCACTTTGATGGCGATGTTCACGCAACCCGAAGTGTTCGCGGCGGGCGCTGCCCTGCGCCCCGTCACCGACTGGGCGCACTACAATCACCCTTACACCTCGAACATACTCAACCTGCCGCAGACGGACGCAGAGGCCTACAAGCGCAGTTCGCCGATCTACTTCGCCGAAGGCCTGCGCGGCGCGCTCCTCATCTGTCACGGCATGGTTGACACCAACGTCCACTTCCAGGACAGCGTGCGCCTCGCACAGCGCCTCATCGAACTCAGAAAAGAGAACTGGGAACTCGCACCCTACCCCGTCGAAGACCACGCCTTCGAGCGCGAGACGAGTTGGGCCGACGAGTACAAACGCATACTCAGGTTGTTCGAGACGAATTTACGCGCTACACACAACGCCGCGCCCGGCGGTCTATAACGGCAAATTGTGCGTGAACTTTTGTGCATGAGTTTCCTCGACGCGCGAGAAGATGCGTCTTGACAATCGCGAGAGGGCGCGTCTAAAGTCTTGCCCTCTCATCGCACGGGAAGCGGCTTTGCGGCGGCGCGATTGCCGGTAAGTTTTGTTCCCTTCGTTTCCTACTTCAAACCGACAGTTCGGAGAATATTCTATGAAAAGAAAATTGATCGCTTCGCTCGCGCTCCTGTGTATGGCGTCGCTGCTCATCGTCGCCAGTCCCTCACTCTTCAAGCGCGCGCACGCGGAGAACGCGCCGACAGGCGAGCCGTCCACGGCGCAAAAGGCGTCCAAAGGCGAGACGCGTTCTAAGCGCGAACGTTGCGCCACGCGCGACCTCGACGAGACGACCGCTTCCACCTATGAGGCTTCGCTCAACGAGTTCAACAACAAGCGCAGCCCGGGACAGATCAGGAAGTCGGGCGCGGTGACGATCCCGGTCTATTTCCACGTCATCAATAAAGGCGCGGGCGTCTCGAACGGCGACATCCCCGACAAGATGTTGCGCGCGCAGATAGACGTGCTCAACGCGGCCTACGCGGGCGCGACGGGCGCGGGCGCAGCCAACACGCCCTTCCGCTTCGCCCTCGTCGGCGTGACGCGCACGACGAACCTCGCGTGGTTCAACGCGGGGCCGGACACGGCTGCCGAACGCGAGATGAAAACGGCGCTGCACACGGGCGGCGCGGACACGCTCAATTTCTACACGAACAACGCGGGAGGCTACCTGCTCGGCTGGGCGACCTTCCCCTTCTGGTACGCGGGCGACCCGCAGATGGACGGCGTCGTCTGCCTCTATTCGAGTCTGCCGGGCGGCACGGAAGTGCCTTACAACGAAGGCGACACGGGCACGCACGAAGTCGGCCACTGGCTCGGCCTCTTCCACACGTTCCAGGGCGGCTGTGCGGCCATCTACAACGACTTCGTCTCGGACACGCCGTCGGAGCGCTCGCCCGCCTTCTACTGCCCCACGGGGCGCGACACCTGCCCCAAGACCGGCATCGACCCGATAGAGAACTTCATGGACTACACGGACGACCCCTGCATGTACCGTTTGACGGCAGGCCAGTCCGCGCGCATGGAAGCACTCGCGCTCCAGTATCGCGGCCTCTGAGTTTTCGCCGGAAAGTTATCTTGGGAGAGGGGCGGTGCGCCGCCCCTCTTTTATTTTGCGGGAACTTCGTCGCAGCGAGAATTTCGTGACGCCTGAGCTTGAAATTAAACAGCCGCCCGCAGGTGAGAATCCGGCTCTTTGGCGAACTACTGTTGTTGAGGTTTGGATTCGAGATCGTCGAGCCTGCTTTCGACGTGAGATTGATCCGCACGGAGTTGGATCATGTCGTTACCGAGCACGCCGATCTTCCTCGAAATATCACGCAAGGCATCGTTCACTTCAACACGAAATTCACCCAATCCCTGACGCACTTCTAAAATTTCGGCCAAAGCCCGCTCCCATATCGGTTTGGTTTCCACTGCCCTGCGTTCGGCATCGCCCTCTAATTTTTGCAGGCGCGTATCAAGGGCATCGAAGCGTGCAAACACCCTCTCCTCAAACGAGCGACCGTCCGGCATGTCCTGCGTCTTTTCCTCATCCATGGCGAAGATTATGAGACTAATTGAAATTGCATTCAAGCATAAATCGACTCCAAAAAACTATCAGAGCAGTAATCGGTATAACCTCAGATCAAGGCAGGAGCCGCCCGAGGAGGTCTATGAGCCAGTCGAAGTCTATGGGCTTGGTGAGGTAGGCGTCGCAGCCCGCGTTGAGGGCTTGGGCGCGGTATTCGGTTTCGTGATGCGCGGTGAGCGCGACGATGAGCACGTCGCGCATGGAACTGTCGCCGCGTATGCGGCGCGTGGCTTCGATGCCGTCGATGTTGGGGAGGCCGATGTCCATGAGGACGATGTCGGGGCGCTCCTGCGCGGCGAGCGCCGCGCCCTGTTCGCCGTCCGTGGCTTCAAAGACGCGGAAGCCGCGCTTCTCCAGTTCGAGGCGCATCAGAAAACGCGTGTCCTCGTAGTCTTCTACGACCAGCACCCTGAGCGGCGCAGCCGTCTCGCTGTTCTGTGATCCGGTGCGTGAAGTTTCCTGAGCCACGTGCCCCTCGTCGAAGACGCGCGGGTGAAGGGTTGTCCGGCGTCTGTCGCGCCTCGCGGCGCGACGGATAAAATTGCGCGATTAGTTTTCAACATTTCGACGCCTGTGGTCAACAGGCGAACGACGCGACGCGAAAAAAAACCGTATCATATTTCATCGAACGCGTAATTTATCATCGCGCGACAAAGAGAACGGAACTCGTCCGACGCGCAGCCCGACGCGCGCTCGATTAACCGGAAACTCCCTGGCAATCCGATTAACTTATCTTTTGCTCTGCTTCGCGCCTTTTAATGTGAGATTTTCCTGTCTACGAAAGTTTTCGTTGACATTACGAAAAACTTCGTAGTATGGTGTCGCCCGTGCCCGTCGAGGGGCGTTTGAAAAGGAGTGTGAGTATGCCCAAGCGAGATGCCGCGCGGCAGCGACCGACCGATGCGGAGTTGGAAATCCTGAACGTGCTGTGGCAGCGCGGCGCTTCGACCGTGCGCGAAGTGCACGATGCGATCAGCCGCGCGAAGCCCGCCTGCGGTTACACGACCGTCTTGAAGACGATGCAGATCATGGCCGAGAAGCGTCTGGTGCGGCGCGACGAGAGCCAGCGCGCGCACGTCTATGAAGCGCAACTCGCGCGCGAACAGACGCAGCGCCAACTCATCGGCGATCTCTTGGAGCGCGCCTTCGACGGCTCGGCGACGAAACTCGTCATGCAGGCGCTCTCCGCCAAGCAGACTTCTGCGGAAGAACTTTCAAACATACGCGAAATGCTTGACGAGTTCGAGCGAGGTGAGTCGTGAGAAACGCGTACGCGCTTTTAGCGCACCCCGTCTTTCAAAGTCTCGGTTGGACGCTCCTGCACTTCGTCTGGCAGGGCGCGCTCGTCGCGTTGCTCTACGCGGGCGTCGGCCTGTCGCTCAGGCACGCGTCTGCGAATTTGCGCTACACGCTCGCCTGCGCCTCGATGCTACTCATGCTCGCGCTGCCCATCGCCACGTTCCTACATCTCGACTCGACGGCCACCGCCATCGCGTCCGAACGACGCGCGGCGCACGCTTCGCCCGCGGAACCTGCGACCGCGCGCGAGGCGGCGTCGGAGCGAGGGAGCGCACAGGCGCGGCTCTACGCGAATTTATTGCTCGTGCGCGACGACGAGGGGGGCGTGTCTGCGCCCCTGCTCGGTTGGGCAGAAGATCGTTTTACGTCCGCTGTGCCGTGGCTGGTGCTGCTGTGGCTGGCGGGCGCGCTCGCGCTCACGCTCCGGCTGGCAGGCGGCTGGGTGCTCGCCGAGCGACTCAGGCGTGAACCCGCTGGCTCGCTCGCGCGCGACTGGCGGGAGACACTGGCGCGCCTCGCGCGGCAGTTGCGGGTTTCACGGCCTGTTCGTCTGTGCGAGTCGGCGCTCGTCGAAGTGCCGACCGTCATCGGGCACTTGCGCCCCGTCATACTCGTGCCCGTGTCGGCGCTCACGAACATGAGCGCGCCGCAACTCGAAGCCCTGCTCGCACACGAACTGGCGCATATACGTCGTCACGACTATCTCTTCAATCTCTTGCAGAGCGTCGTTGAGGTCGTGCTCTTTTATCATCCGGCGGTGTGGTGGCTTTCGGCGCGCGTGCGCGTCGAGCGCGAGCACGCGTGCGACGATCTGGCCGTCAGCGTCACGGGCGACGTGCTCGTCTATGCGCGCGCACTGACCACGCTCGAAACTCTGCGCGCCCGGAAAAACACGCGTGCGCTGGCCGTCGCCGCCGACGGAGGCTCGCTCATGCAGCGCATTCAACGCTTGATCAAGACGCAGCCCGCGAACGCGAGCGGCGCGCGTTCGACGCACCTCGGGGCGCTCGCATCGGTCGTCGCCGTCACACTCGTCGCCGTCATCGCGGGCGCGCAAGCTTTCGCTTCGTTGCAGGACAAGACGGCGCGCACAGCTTCGCGCGACGACGTTCCGGCGAAGTCGCAGGCGAAGCGGCGGGTCGCCGTCACCTTCGTCAGTCTCCCCGCCGTGCAAACTTATTACAACCCGCGCGCCGAGAAAGACACGCGCCGCCTGCTCTCCACGCTCGCCTCGAACCGGATACGCGCCGTCGGCTTCGTCAACGAAAATCAACTTTACGATCATGAGGCGGGCGGCAAGCTCGACGAGGAGCGCGCGCGTCTCCTCCAACTCTGGCTCGACGCGGGGCACGAACTCGGCACGCAGACCAGAGCGCACTCCAACCTCTACAACACGCCGCTCGAAGAGTTTCAAGCGGACGTGATTCGCGGCGAAGAGGTGTCGGGCAAGTTGATGGCGGAGCGCGGCCTGCCCTTGCGTTATTTCAGCTACCCGTTCCTCAACACGGGGCCGAACCGCGAGACGAAAGAGGCCGCCGAGAAGTTTCTCGCCGCGCGCGGCTACCGCACGCATCAGGTGACGATTGACAACATGGACTGGCTCTACGGGCGCGTCTATGCGCAGGCGCGTCGCGCCGGAGACGAAGAGACGATGCGGCGGGTCGCAGACGAATACGTGCCCTACATGGAGCGCATGTTCGACTACTACGAAGAACTCTCGCGCACGACGCTCGGCTACGAATTGCCGCAAGTGCTGATGCTCACGGCCAACGCGCTCAACGCGCACAAGATGGACGAACTCGTCGCGTTGATGAAGCGGCGCGGCTACGAGTTCGTCACGCTCGACGAAGCCTTGCAGGACAAAGCCTACCGCCAGCCCACCACGCGCACAGGCCCTTGGGGCATCTCCTGGCTCGAACGCTGGGCGCTGGAACGCGGACACACGCTTTCGCGCGAACCCGAAATCTCGCCCTTCATGCGACAGTTCGACATCTCGCGCGGCGGCACCGACTACAACAAGCAGAGCAAGGTCAAGAACTAACGAAGCGGCACGTCGCCGTGTAGAACAAAATTATGAGAACAAATAGATCACGCATCGTCACGCTTCTTATCATCGCGCTGCTCGCGTCTTCGTCGCCCGGCTTCGACGCTTACGCGCAGAAGACGCGCACGACGCCACGCCGTCAGGTCGCCGTCACGTTCGATGATCTGCCGTTCACGGGCGACGGCGGCAAGACGAGCCTCGCAGACCTTCGCGCTTTCACCATAAAACTCCTGGCGACGCTCACCTCAAACAAAATCCCCGCCATCGGCTTCGTCAACGAGCGGAAACTCCAACACGAGGGCGAGCGCGAGGAGCGCGCCGCCTTGCTCAAGATGTGGGTTGACGCCGGACTCGAACTCGGCAACCACACCTTCGGGCACGCCAGTTTCTACACGACGCCGCTCGAAGCCTTTCAACAACAGGTGACGGACGGCGAACCCGTCACGCGCTCGCTCATTGCCGCGCGCGGCATGAAGCTGCGCTATTTCCGCCACCCGTACCTCAACACGGGGCCTGACCTCAAGACCAAAGAGGCGTTCGAGAAGTTTCTCGCCGCGCGCGGCTACCGCGTCGCGCCCGTCACGATTGACAACGCGGAGTGGATTTTCGCGCAAGCCTACGCGCAAGCCTTGCAGCGCGGCGATAAGGAAACGATGCGGCGCGTCGCAGACGAGTACGTGCCCTACATGGAGCGCATGTTCGAGTTCTACGAGCGCATGTCCGTCGAACTCTTCGGGCGCGAGATCGCGCAGACGCTCCTCGTCCACGCCAACGCGCTCAACGCGGATCACTTCGGTCGCATCGCACACATGATGCGGCAGCGCGGCTACGAGTTCGTCACGCTCGACGAAGCTTTGAAGGACAAAGCCTACGAGCACCGCGACACCTACACGGGCGAAGTGGGCATCTCCTGGCTGCAACGCTGGGCGATGACGCGCGGCGAGAAGTTCAAAAAAGAACCACCGCTCCCGCCCTACATGCAACAGTTCGACCCCGCCCGCAGCGGCACGGATTTCAAGACGAAGGTGAAGTGAGAAAGCTGAAACGCGTAGGGAGATTTCGTGATGGATAGCCCGCGAAAACTGGCGTGGTGCGCTTTACTCCTTCTGACGTGTTTGGGCAGCGAGGTCGCCGCCCAAGTTGCCGCTCAGGGAGTGAGTCACTACGTCTACTTCAACCGCGACAGGGCGAGGATCGCCGATCCGGCGTTTCTCCAAACGAAGGCGGTTGAAGGGGCGCAACTTAAGTACACGTGGCGGGAACTCGAACCCGGGCAGGATCGCTACGACTTCAGCGCCGTGCGCAAAGACCTCTCGTTTCTGGCGTCGAAGGGCAAGAAGTTGTTCATCCAGTTGCAAGACGTTTCCTTCGACGAATCGATTGTCAACGTCCCGCGCTATCTGCTGCGCGACGCGCGATACAACGGCGGGGCGGATAGGGATTATCGAATCGAAGGCAACGACGAAACGCGCGCCGTCGCTGCGGGCTGGGTGGCGCGGCGTTGGGATGCGGCGGTGCGGGAGAGGTTTCATAAACTTCTCTTCGCGCTCGGCAAAGAGTTTGACGGGCGCATCGAGGGGATCAATCTGCCGGAGACTTCCGTGTCGTTCGGCGAGAGCGGGCGTCTGTTCCCCAAAGGCTTCACCTTCGAGGGCTACCGCGACGCCGTGCTCGTGAATATGAAAATTCTAAAGCGCGCATTCCCGAAGTCGGTGGCGATGCAGTACGCCAACTTCATGCCCGGCGAATGGCTCCCCGCGACGGATAAGTCATACCTCCGCAGCATCTATCGGGGAGCGAGGGAGGCAGGGGTGGCCGTCGGCGGCCCCGACCTCTTGCCTTACAAACGCGGGCAGATGAACCACAGCTACAACTTGATCAGAGAACTCGACGGAATCGCCCCGACCGGAATCGCCGTCCAGACGGGCAACTACGAGTACGAAAATCCGAAGACCGGAAAGATGGTGACGATCCCTGAGTTGCTGGAATTTGCGACCCTCTATCTCAAAGTTGATTACATCTTCTGGGAATTTCAAGAGCCGTTCTACTCCGAACACCTGATGCCATTCCTGAAAAATAAAAGGTGAAAGGGGAAGGGGTAAAGGTGAAAGGAAAAAGAAAAGTGGCACGCTCATCGTGCGCAGCTTTCTTCCACCTTTACCCTTTACCCCTTACCCTTTTCCCTGTCTTTTATGCCCTGCCAGCCACCTCGCCCGTCTGCGTGTTGACGCGCACCGTCTCGCCCTCCTTGATGAAGAGCGGGAGGTTGACGCTGAGGCCGGTTTCGAGCGTGGCGCGCTTCGTCGCGCCTCCGGCGGCGGTGTCGCCGCGCATGCCCGGCTCGGTCTCCGTCACTTTGAGTTCGACGTACTGCGGCAGTTGCAGCGAGACGGGCGCGCCGTTGTATTTCAGAATTTGCAGCGAGACGTTTTCCTTCAGATAGCCGCGATCATCGCCCACCTGCTCCGCCGTGAACATAAACTGTTCGTAGTTCGTCTCGTCCATGAAATGGAAGCCGTCCGAGTCCGCGTAGAGGAAAGAGGCGGGCATGTATTGCACGTCCGGCTCGGCAAACTTCTCCGTCGCTTTGAAACTCTTTTCCAGCACCGCGCCCGTCAACAGTTGGCGCAACCTTGTGCGCACCATCGTCGCCGCGCCGCGCGCCGTGGGCGACGCGAAGAAGACTTCCAGCACCGTGTAGGGCTGCCCGTCAACCGAGATCAGCATTTTCCGTTTCAGTTCATTCGCTCCGACGAGTGCCATTGGTTTATCCTTCTCGCTTGAAGTTTGTTTTGGATGAGTTGAAATTAGCAGTTTTTCCATCTCACAGGCAAAGACAGAAAGCCGTGTATCTACCGAAACTCTACCCCATCACCGACGCGCGCCTCTCGCGTCTTACGCACGCCGAACAGGTCTCGCGCCTGCGCGACGGCGGCGCGAAGTTCATTCAACTCCGTGAAAAGCATCTCTCGCCGCGCGAGTTCTACACGGAAGCCGAAGCCGCGCTCGCCGTCGCACGCGAACGCGGCGCGCGCATCATCATCAACGACCGCGCCGACATCGCCCTCGCGCTCGGCGCAGACGGCGTACACCTCGGCCAGGACGATCTCGACCCCGCCGCCGCGCGCCGCCTCCTCGGCGACCGCTTCATCATCGGCTACTCCACGCACACCATCCAGCAAGCCATCGAAGCCGCGCGCCTCCCCATAGACTACATCGCCCTCGGCCCCATCTTCGACACCCACACCAAAGAGAACCC
>DATHBB010000134.1:0-10997 GCA_035296385.1 Pyrinomonadaceae bacterium
ATTATTGCGTTTACCGGAAGATATACAGCTTCTTGTCGAAGAAAATAAGTTGTCTATGGGACATGCCAGAGCCTTGCTCGGCATTGACGATGCCGACAAGCAGAGGCAGATCGCGCGCAACATTATCGACCGGAACTTGTCCGTCAGAGATACGGAACGCACGGTGAAACGTGTCGTCGCTGGTGGTGAAACCGACCCGACAGCCTCTCCGTCACCTACAGAAAAAGGTAGCGACGCGAACGTCCGTGCCGCCGAGTCTAAATTGCGTCGGCGTCTGGGAACGCAAGTCCACATCTTGCCGAACCAGTCAGGAGTCGGCGGCAAAATCGAAGTGCAATATTACAATGAGCCTGACCTGCAACGGGTTTATGAACTCATCATGGGCACTCAGAATGTTTCCGAGTAAGCGTAATTGTTGATAACGTTAAATTTAACCCCGTTTTACAAATTAAATCAAACCTCTCTTCGTTTGAATAAATTCTATCGCAGTTGAGTTGCTGGTTGTTGGCTTCAAAAGTCTTATCAAGTGTTAAGGCATCGAAAATTATCATCGAGGGTGATTGACTATTATTTGACTATCATAAGTTAGTGTTGGCATAAGTTAATGTTGGTCTCGTCTTAATGGCAGTTTGTAATTAACTCGAACTTCAAAAGGTAAGGTCTGAATATAAACGTGTGCGCCGAGTCCGGGTGAGTGATGGTCGGGAAGATCAGTTTGCCCTTGTCTTGACCACGCTTAATTTCGCATGATAAACTCCGAACCTTTTGATACACACAGTTTTACTATCTTAGCGACAGACTGTTGCACCTGTTCGTACAGGACTGCGTAGGGGCATATGATTCTTCTGGGGTTGGCCGGAAATTCGATTCAACTTGTGCCGGACGGCACGCTTTTCCTGCACATCGCGATCATCGTTTTGATGATCTACATTTTGAACTCGACCCTGTTTCGTCCGATCAATAAAATTTTGGCCGAGCGCGAACGGCGCACGCGCGGAGGCACGGGCGAAGCGCACGATATTTTGCAGCGCGTGGCGAATAGCATGAATCGCTACGAGCGCTCGTTGCGCGACGCGCGCACAGAAGGTTATCGCCTGCTTGAGCAGGAGCGCGCCACGGCCTTGCTCGAACGGCAGAATCAACTGAGCGCTTTGCGCGCCGAAATCGATTCTTCAACGGAGGAGCAGAAGAATCTGCTGCGGACTCAGTCCGAGCAGGCGCGTGCTTCTTTGGAGGAAGACGCGCGCAGGATCGCTGCGGACATCAGCCATCAAATTCTAAATCGCCATTCGCCTGACTTCACCACGACCGGCGTGCGTTAAACGCGTATGACTTATCTCTTCGGCAACATTTTTTTACTTTTCGCGCTGGCGGGCGGCGAGACGCACTGGTACGACTATCCGGGCTGGGAAGTCTGGAGGTTCGTCAACTTACTGCTGTTCGTCGGCGTGCTCTATTTAATCCTGCGCCGTCCGATTGGAGCCTCGCTCATGGCGCGGCGCGATGCGATCAGGCAAGAGTTGATGCGTGCTCAGGAAGAGCGCAGAGCCGCGCTGGCTAAACTGGAAGAAGTTGAAGCGCGTCTGGCGAAACTCGACGCTGAGGTTGAGACGGTTCGCGCGCAGGCGAAGAGGGAAGCTGCCGAAGAACGCGAAAGCATCAAGCGTGCGACGGCGGAAGAGACGCGTCGTTTGCGCGAGCAAGCGCAGCGCGAGATCGAGAGCGCGGGCAAAGTGGCGCGACAGGATTTGCGTCGTTACGCCGCGGAGCAGAGCGTTCGTCTGGCGGAAGATTTGATTCGCCGCGACATCGGTGCGGAAGACGATAAGCGCTTGATGAACGAATACATCGGAGACTTGGGAGGGATCAAGGGTTGAGCGTGCAAACGATGGCGCGGCGTTACGCGGCGGCACTCGCTGATGTCGTGATCGCGCAAGGGGAAGCGCGTGAGGTGCAGGACGAGTTGAACACTTGGGCACGGATGATGGAGGACAACTCCGCTCTGCTCGAAGTCTTTCGCAACCCGACCATCCCTTACGATCAAAAACGCAACGTCCTCAATACCCTCATCGCGCGGACGCGCGTGCGCCCGACCACCGCAAACTTCCTCCAGGTCCTGCTGCAAAATCATCGCCTTTCGGAGTTGAACGAAATCAATCAGAAGTTCGCCCTGCAACTCGACGAGCGTTCCGGCGTCGTCTCCGCGCAGGTGACGACGGCGCGCGCCGTGCCCGAATCAACGAAGGAAACTCTGAGCGCGCAGTTAGGCGCGCTGACGGGCAAGAAGGTGCGGCTTCAATTCTCTGTGGACGAAGATTTAATCGGCGGCATCGTGACGCGCATCGGCTCGACCGTCTATGACGGCTCGGTGCGTACGCAGTTGCAGCAGATCAAACAGAAGATGGCGGGCGAGCAATAAATTTTCGAGTTGCGATCTTCGGATGCGAAACACGGGTCGCAAACGTGCAAGTGTGCAAGACGTAGTAAACGAGACAAACTGGATCAAACTATATGGAACCGATCAGAGCTAACGAGATAAGCGATATCATTCGCCAACAGATCGAAAACTTCGACACGGGCGTCACCGTCACGGAAGTCGGCACGGTGATCAAAGTGGGCGACGGCATCGCGGAGATTCACGGGCTGGAAAAGGTGATGGCCGGTGAACTTTTGGACTTCCCGCACGAAGTGCGCGGGCTGGCCTTGAACCTGGAAGAGGACAAAGTCGGCGCGGTGCTCTTCGGCGAATTTCAGTTGATCAAAGAAGGCGACACAGTGCGTCGCACGGGGCGCATCATGGACGTGCCGGTCGGCGACGCGATCATCGGGCGCGTCGTCAACGCGCTCGGCCAGCCGGTTGACGAGCGCGGGCCGATCATCACGGAGGAGTTCAACCCCATCGAGCGCATCGCGCCGGGCGTGGTTGATCGCCAGCCCGTGAAAGAGCCTTTGCAGACGGGCTTGAAGGCGATTGACGCGATGGTTCCCATCGGGCGCGGCCAGCGCGAGTTGATCATCGGCGACCGCCAGACGGGCAAGACCGCCGTGGCGCTCGACACGATCCTCAATCAAAAGGGCAAGGACGTGATCTGCATCTACGTCGCCATCGGCCAGAAGGCTTCGACGGTGGCGCAGGTGATCAAGACCTTGCAGACGCACGATGCGATGAGCTACTCAATCGTCGTCAACGCGTCGGCGTCCGACCCCGCGGCGATGCAGTATCTTGCGCCTTACGCGGGCGCTGCCATCGGCGAGTACTTCCGCGACACAGGACGCCACGTCTTAACGATCTACGACGATCTCTCGAAGCACGCCGCAGCCTATCGCGAAATTTCTCTGCTGCTCCGCCGTCCGCCGGGACGCGAGGCGTATCCGGGCGACGTGTTCTACCTGCACTCGCGCCTGCTCGAACGCGCCGCGAAGTTGTCTGACTTAAAAGGCGGCGGTTCGCTCACCTCGCTCCCGATCATCGAGACGCAGGCGGGCGACATCTCGGCCTACATTCCGACGAACGTGATCTCGATCACCGACGGTCAAATCTTTCTCGAAGCCGATCTCTTCAACGCGGGCATTCGTCCCGCGATCAACGTCGGAAACTCGGTCTCACGCGTCGGCGGTTCGGCGCAGATCAAGGCGATGAAGGCTGTAGCGGGAACGCTCCGACTCGACCTCGCGCAGTATCGCGAACTCGCGGCCTTCGCGCAGTTCGGTTCGGACCTGGACAAGGCCACGCAGTCACAGCTTGCGCGCGGCCAACGCCTGACGGAGATTTTGAAGCAGCCGCAGTATCAACCTATTGACGTGGAGAAACAGGTGCTCATCATCTGGGCGGCCTCGAACGGTTTTCTCGACGACGTGCCCGTTGATCAGGCGCGCCGCTTCGAAGCCGAACTCGTGCGCTTCATGGAGAACGCACAGGCGGGATTGCTCCAGCGCATACGCGAAAAGAAGGCGCTCACGGACGACATCAAGGCCGATCTCAAGCAGGCGCTCGCAGACTTCAAAGACACCTGGAACGTGAACGACATGGCGGTAGCGACGACCGGCGCGCAGACGCCCGCCGCCGCGTCAACATCGACGGCAACAACCACACCCTCCGCGCAAACCACCGCCGCCGGAGCTTAACAGCAGAGGTCAGAGGTTAGAGGTCAGAGATCAGTTGAAAACAAAAACTGTTTCTCACTAACCTCTGACCTCTAACCTCTAACCTCTTTTCGTTATGGCAAACCTCTTAGACCTCCGACGCCGCATCAAGTCGGTGAAGAACACGCAGCAGATCACGAAGGCGATGAAGATGCTTTCGGCGGTCAACTTGCGGCGCGCGCAGGAGCGCGTCACGAACGCGCGCCCGTTCGCGCGCAAGATGACGGAAGTGCTCACCGAACTCGCCGCGCACACGGACGAGAATTATCATCACCCGCTCTTGGACCGACGCGGCGACGAGCGTTACCTGCTCGTGCTCATTACCGCCGACAAGGGTTTGGCGGGCGCGTTCAACGCCAATTTGATCAAAGCGGCGCAGGCTTTCTTGCGCGAGCACGAGGGGAAGACCGTCGAACTGATGGCCGTCGGTCGCAAGGGGCGCGACTTCTTCCGTCGCCGCGACATACAGATCGTGCACGAGTACGTAGGGCTGACGGGCAAGGGGCGCGTGAGTTATGAAGAGGCGTCCGAGATGGCGACGAACATCACGCGCCGCTTCATCGAAGACGAGGGCATAGACAAAGTTTTTCTCATCTACAACGAGTTTCGTTCCGTCTTGCAGCAGCGCGTCGTCGTCGAACAACTGCTGCCCGTCTCGCGCGTCGAAGAAGGCGAGGGCGACGCGGCGGAAGGCGATCCGGCGCAGCCGCAAAACTTCGTGGAGTACGTTTACGAGCAGCCGCCCGCAGAAATCTTCAGCCGCCTGCTGCCGCGACTGATCGAGACGCAAGTTTTCCGCGCGCTCCTGGAATCAATCGCGTCGGAACAGGGCGCGCGCATGACGGCGATGGACGCCGCCTCGAAGAACGCGGGCGACCTCATCGGCTCGCTCACGCTCAACATGAACCGCATACGCCAGGCCGCGATCACGAAAGAGATCATCGAAGTCGTCTCCGGCGCGGCGGCAGCGTCGTCCTAAATCGCCGTCGGTAGCGTCAACTTCAAAGTTGAAAGAGAAGGGAAGCGGCGCATGCGTGGCTTCCCTTTTTGTTTATTGCGACCGGATGAAACTCTCTGTGCCTCCTCTGTGCTCTCTGTGTCTCTGTGGTGAATGCCTTTGATTAAGCACTCACCACAGAGACACAGAGGACACGGAGGGGGCACAGAGAAAGTTTAAGATTTTCGATTGAAGTTATTGTGTCTATGCTCGCAGCGGACGACAACAAAGCTATTGTCCGGCGTTTCTACGAGGAACTCTGGAACGAACGGAGAGTCGAGATCGCCGAAGAGATCATCGCGGCGGATTGCGTGACGCACCAACTCGGAGCGGGCGCGACGGATATTAAAGGCGTGCCGCGCACGCCCGCGATGATTAGAGAACACGTCGCCGCATGGCTCGCCGGATTCCCCGACCTGCATTTCACCGTCGAACAAATTTTCGCGGAAGGCGACCGCGTCGTGACGCACAGCCGCATGCGCGGCACGCACACGGGCGCGTGGCAGGGCATCGCCGCGACTGGTCGGGAGGTGTCTCTGCCGATGATGGTTATTCAGCGCATCGCTCATGGGAAGATCGCGGAAGACTGGGTGCTGGTCGAGTCGCTCGGCTTTTATCAACAACTCGGACTTCTACCGGCCACAGAAGAAATTATGTCGCGGGCAATTAAATAGTTTGAGGGAACGCGCTTTGGCTTTAGTCACACGAACCGGGGCAGACGAACTCACGGGCGATGAGGTCTCGCCGTCGTCAAGTTGGCGCAACCGCGTGTGGCGTTATGCGCCGCTCGGGTTGTGGATCGCATTTATCTACTTCGCTTCGACGGGCGCGATGTCGGCCTCGAACACGTCGCGCATCATCGGGCCGCTCTTCCGCTGGCTCTTCCCCGACATCACCGAAGCGCAACTGCTCTTCGTTCATTTCAGCGTGCGCAAGAGCGCGCACTTCACCGAATATGCCGTCCTTGCTCTTCTCGCCGCGCGTGCCTTCATTACTTCGACGCGCAGCTTCTTGCATCGCCGCTGGTTCGTCGCCGCGCTCGCGCTCGTCGTGACTGTCGCGTTGCTCGACGAATACAATCAATCGTTTCTACTCTCGCGCACGGGCACGATCTGGGACAGCATGATAGACATTTCGGGCGGCATAACTGCGCTCGTCGTTTTCAGTTTATGGCGCGCGCGCCGTCGTCGCAGGCGTAAAGAGTCCGCCGCCGGTGAGAACTAAACGGCGAGATTTTCGGCAAGCCTTTGCGCAGAGCTTCGGCGTATAATCCGAAGCAACACTTCAAATCGAGAAGAGAGTATTTCGATGGGGGAGAGCACACCCGAAACAGAGCGCGAGTTGAGCGAGCAGGACGCGCGCTGGCATGTCGTCTACGTCGCCGTCATAGTGTTTACCGTCGCGGTCATCACGGCGTTGTGGTTCTTCTCGCGCTCGTTTTCATCCTGAGCCTAACAGTGTCCATAAAAGAACATGCGCCTACTTGATTGGGCTGTCGTCGTCGCGTATCTCGTCTACGTCATCTGGGACGGCATACGCATGACGAAGTACAGCGACCGCGCCGAAGGCTACTTTCTCGCCAACCGCAGCCTGCCCTGGTGGGCCGTCGGCCTCTCCGTCATGGCGACGCAACTCTCCGCCATCACGCTCGTCGGCACGACGGGTCAGGCTTACTCGGACGGGATGCGTTTCATACAGTTCTACTACGGCCTCCCGCTCGCGATGATCATTCTCTGCATCACCGCCGTCCCGTTCTTCTACCGCGCCAAAGTCTTCACCGCCTACGAGTATCTCGAAAAACGTTTCGACTTGAAGACGCGCACGCTCACGAGTTTCTTCTTCCTCATCTCGCGCGGTTTGGGCGTCGGCGTCATCATCGCCGCGCCTTCGGTCATCCTCTCCATCGTGCTCGGCTGGAGCGAAGTGGTGACTGTCTTCGCGATGGGACTCTCGACCACGATCTACACGATGATCGGCGGCGTGCAGGCCGTCACGTGGACGGACGTGAAGCAGATGATCATCATCTTCTTCGGCCTCTTCGTGTGTCTCTTCATCATCCTCTCGAAGTTCCCGCCCGAAGTTTCACTCGGCGACGCGCTCCACCTCGCGGGCGCGACCGGAAGACTCACGACCGTCGACACGACCTTCGATCTCAAACAGACCTACACGCTCTGGTCCGGACTCATCGGCGGGCTGTTTTTGATGCTCGCATATTTCGGCACGGATCAAAGTCAGGTGCAGAGATTTCTGACGGCCAGATCGGTCGGCGAAGGGCGCACGTCGCTGTTGATGAGCGCGTTCGTCAAAATCCCTATGCAGTTTTTGATTCTGCTCGTCGGCGTGCTCGTCTTCGTTTTTTATCAGTTCCAGCCGCCGCCGATGATCTTCAACCGCGTCGAGCAGACGAAGGTTGAACAGGGCGCGCGCGCGTCGGAATACGGTGCGCTCAACGCGGAGTACGGGCGCGCGTTTGCCGCCAGACAAGCGGCGGCGGTCGAGTATGTGAAGCGTGAAGCGACCGACGACGCGGCGGCGGGCGCGGCCTCGCGCGAAACTTACCTCGCCGCGAACAAAGAGTTTGAAGCGGCGCGCGGGCGCGGCGTCGCGTTAGTGCGCGAGGCGAGCGGCAACAGCAAGTTCACGGATGTCAACTACGTCTTCCCCACCTTCGTCGTGCAGAACATGCCCGCCGGGGTCGTCGGTTTGATCATCGCCGCGATCTTCGCCGCCGCCATGTCGAGCATCTCCGCAGAGTTGAACTCGCTCGCGACGGCGACGACGATTGACTTCTACCGGCGACACTACAAACCGGAGGCCGACGACCGCCACTACGTCAAAGTCGGGCGCATCGCGACGGGCGTGTGGGGCGTCTTCGCCTGCTTCGTCGCGCTCTACGCCACGACGCTCGGCTCGCTCATCGAAGTCGTCAACCGCTTCGGCTCGTTCTTCTACGGCTCGCTGCTCGGCGTCTTCGTACTCGCCGTCGCCGTCCCGCGCGCACGCTCACGCGGCGCGTTCTGGGGCTTGCTCTTCGGCATCGCGTCCGTCTGGACCGCGAGCCGCTTTACGGACATCGCGTTCCTCTGGTTCAACGTCATCGGCTGCCTTGTCGTCGTTGTCGCGGGCTACTTGCTGAGTTTGACCGTGCGCGATCCGCAAGCGCGTTAGTTGTTAATTGAAGCGCGTCCGCTGTTCGCAGAAACTTTTATGCGTCGTCTCTTTCAACGTCTCATCGCGCTCGCCTTTGTCGTTGCGCTCACATCAGGCGTCGTTGCGCCCGTTGCTCCTTCGTCCGCCGTCACGCGCGCGCAGGTGCGTTCGACTTACGATGAGGGCGCGGTCGCGTTGGGGCTCGTCTTGCGCCGTTTGCAGACGACCGCGAGCGTCCTGCACACGGGCGCGCACCCCGACGACGAGGACTCGGCTCTCATCGCGCGGCTCGCACGCGGCGACGGCGCGCGCGTCGCCTATCTCTCTTTGAATCGCGGCGAGGGCGGGCAGAATCGCATCGGCCCGGAACTCTTCGACGCGCTCGGCATCATCCGCACCGAAGAACTAAGGCAAGCGCGCAGGCTCGACGGCGGCGAGCAGTTTTTCGCGCGCGCCTTCGATTTCGGTTTCACGAAGACGCGCGAAGAGGCGGCGCGGCGTTGGGACGAGCGCGAGCTTTTGGAAGACATGGTGCGCGTCATACGCCGCTTCCGCCCGCTCGTCGTCGTTTCGCGCTGGCAGGGGACGCCCGCCGACGGTCACGGTCAACACCAATTCGCGGGCTACCTCACGCCGCTGGCCTTTGATGCCGCCGCCGACCCCGCAGCGTTCCCCGAACAACTCGCGGAAGGCTTGCGCCCGTGGCAGGCCAAAAAACTTTACGTCAGCCAGTTCGGAGCGCCCGCCGCCGACGCGGAGAAGGGAACGCGCGAGGCGGTTGTTGAGATCGACACGGGGCGTTTCGATCCGCTGCTCGGGCGTAGTTTTTACGAACTGGCGATGGAGGGGCGCAGCCAGCACAAGTCGCAGGGCGAGGCCGCCCTGGAGTTGCGCGGCGCGCAAACGTCGCGCGTGCGTCTGGTCAAACGCGCCGCGAGTCCGTTTCAAAATGCGCCGACCGAAGAGACCATTTACGACGGACTCGACACGACGCTGCGCGGCATCATGCGCACCGCCGGCCTCACCGACACGGCGCTCTTGAAAGACCTTGAGCAGATCGAACGCGATGCCGCGCGCGCTCTCGAAACTTTCAACGCGCTCGACCCGCGCAGCGTCGTCGCCGCGCTCACAGACGGAGTCTCACAGGTACAAAAGGCGCGCGCGGCGCTCGCGCGTCTCAAAGATACTGCGGACGCGCGCGCCGAAGCAGACTTCCTCCTCGCGCACAAAGAGCGCGATTTCCGCGAAGCCTTGCGGCTCGCCTACGGCGTACGCGTGGACGCGCTGGCGGACGCGGAGACGGTGGCGCGCGGAGGATCGTTCGTCGTCGCCGTGCGCGTCTTCGCGTCTGATTCGCGCGCGGGGCGCGTCGAAGAGTTGCGCCTGCGCGCGCCTGACTCGTGGCGCGTCGAACGACTCGCCGAGCCGTCGAAGAACGAGACGGCGTTCGTCGCGCGCGAGTCCGCGCTCGCCGTCGCATACTTTCGCGTGCATGTGCCGGTGGATGCGGAACCGACGCAGCCTTACTGGCTACAGCGTGCGGGGCGCGAGTCGCGAGGCGCGGGTGACATGTACGTCTGGCACAAGGACGATCCGAAGACGGAAGCGTTCGCGCCGCCGCTCCTGACGGGTGAGGTTGTGATGGGCATGGGCGCGACGCCGCAAGTATTGAGCGCGCCGGTTGAGTATCGTTATCTGGATGCGGTGCGCGGCGAAGTGCGGCGGGAGTTGAACGTCGTGCCGGAGTTGAATGTGCAACTCGATCCGGCGCTCATCATCGTGTCGCTTCGAGCGCGCGACCGCACGCGGCAGGTGACCTTGCAGTTGACGAATAACGTCGCGCCCGCGTCGGGACAGACAGACAAGTTGCTTGCGACGGGTGGGACATGGATCAGTCTGCCCGAAGGCTGGCGGTCGCCGGGGACGACGCCCTTCAACTTCACCTCCGCAGGCGAGCGCATGACGCAGTCCTACTCGTTCACAGTCCCGCGCGACGCGCGCGCGGGCGCGTACCACGTCAGAAGTTCCGCCGCCGCCTTTCTCCCCGGGCGACGCTTGCGCCAGCCGCAGTTGCCGCAGTCGCACTCCTTCGGGCGCACTCAACGCGTCGTCAGTTACCCGCACATCCGGACGCATTACTATTACACTGACGCGGAGGCGACGGTGCGCGTCTTTGATCTCAGCGTCGCGCCCGTGCGCGTCGGCTACATCATGGGGAGCGGCGACGAAGTGCCCGAAGCGATCCGGCGCATGGGATTAACCGTGACGATGCTCGACGAGGCGCAACTCGCCACAGGCGACCTCTCGCGCTTCGACACCATCGTCGTCGGCGTGCGCGCTTCGCAGACGCGCCCCGATTTCGTCGCTCATCACGCGCGCCTGTTGGAGTTCGTACGGCGCGGCGGCGCGCTCATCGTGCAGTATCAACGCCCCGACTACGCGGCGAAGAAACTGCCGCCACTGCCCGCCGCGATGGAAGCGCCGCCCGCACGCGCGGGCGGATCGCCGACCATTGCGCGCGTGGTTGACGAGCGCGCCCCGGTGCGCGTCCTCGCGCCCGCGCATCCCGCCTTCAACTTCCCGAACCGCATCACCGAAGCCGACTGGCAGGGCTGGGTGCAGGAACGCAACCTCTACAACTTCACCACCTTCGATTCCGGCTACACGCCGCTCCTCGAATCACACGACGCGGGCGACGAGGAACAGA